>DATFJS010000315.1:0-5129 GCA_035269045.1 Longimicrobiales bacterium
TCGTGTCACCCCCGCCTGGCGCCACCGTCGGGCGACCTCGGCGGTCAGGCTCTCCGGGTTCGCCTCGGCGGTCCATTCGATGGCGTGTCCGGCGCACCGCTCGTCGCCGAGCACCTCTCGCAGCCGGTCCATCGCGTCGGGACCGAGCAGCGACGGCGTTCCTCCCCCCACATACAGCGTCCGCAGTCGAGGCGCGAGCACGACACCGTCGGCGAGGCGACCGTCGAGTTCCCGGCGAATGGCGGCGAGCCACCCGTCCACGTCCCCGGTTCGCCGCACCTCCACCGCGAAGTCGCAGTAGAAGCAGCGCCGTGCACAGAACGGAGCGTGCACGTACACCGACTCGACGGCTGTCGCCGGCACCGGCGTGAGGGACGCGATCACGCCGCCCGTCGAGCCCAGGAGGCATCGGGCAGGCGTCGCACCCAGCCCCGAAGTTCGAGCTCGGCGAGAGCGGCGAGGACGGAGCCCGCGCCGGGTCTCCCGTCGCGCCAGTCGGCCATGAGGTCGTCGAGGTGGACGGCATGGTCGGGGAGGCGCTCCCAGACCGCCGCAGCGATGCCGGATACATCCCGGGGCGCCGTCGCGGCCGGCGGTGTACCCCCGTCGGCATACGTCTCGACCAGTTCGGCGATCGAGCAGACGGGACGCGCGCCGTCCCGGATGAGGGCGTGGGAGCCGGCAGACCTCTCCGAGTCGATCCGGCCGGGGACCGCCCAGACGTCGGCGCCGGCCTCGAGCCCCAGCCGCGCGGTGATGAGTGCACCGCTGCGCGCGGCCGCCTCGACCACGACCGTCGCGCGGGAGAGTCCGGCGATCAGGCGGTTGCGTTCGGGGAAGTGGTGTCGCCTCGGCCCGACGCCGGGGGCGTATTCGGACCACAGCGCCCCGGACGTCGCGATCTTCCGCATGAGGCCTCCGTGGCATGCCGGGTAGGCGCGATCCGGACCGCGACCCAGCACGGCGATGGTCCGAGCGCCCGCTTCGAGTGCCCCGTGATGTGCCGCACCGTCCACGCCACGCGCGAGCCCGGACACGACGCAGACGCCGGCCGCCCCGAGCGCGCGGCCGAGATCCCGCGCGACGCCCTGGCCGTAGCTCGTGGCATCCCGACTGCCCACGACCGCCACCGCCGGCTCACCTGCTCGCAGGGGCTCCCCGCGAAGAAAAAGCAGGCCCGGCGGATCCGCGAGGTGAGCGAAGGATTCCGGGTAGGTGGCATCGCCCGGTAGCACGATCCGCACCTCGTCTCGCTCACACGACCGCAGGAGCGCCTCCGCTTCCCGCTCCGCCGCGGCCCGGTCGAGGGCCGGAGGGGCGACCTCCCGGGCAGCGCGGGCGAGGGCCGGCTCGAGACCGCCTTCGCTGCGGATCCAGCGGGCCGCCCGGGCCCGGCCGAGGCCCGGCACCGACCGGAGCCGAAGCGTGCGGACGAGTCGTCCGCGGCGAGCGGCCGACCATGTGGGGCTCGTCAGGGCGTCCACCAGTCCTCGTCGTCGTCCCCGCTTTCCGGGGCCTCCTCGGCCTCGGCGGCCCGGGCTCGCTGCCAGAGGCCCTCCACCAGTTCCTCCAGGCCCCGTCGACTGACGGACGAGATCACGAAGCGACCCCACGCGGCGGGCGCATCGACGTCGGGAAGCGGTTCACCCTCCGGCACCAGATCGGCCTTGGTCAGCACCAGGCAGTGCGGCGTCTCGGCCAGCACCGGGGAGTACTCGCGGAGCTCCGTACGGAGCCGCTCGTAGTCGGCCTGGTGATCCTCCGAGTCGAGCGGTACGACGAGTGCGAGCGTCCGGGTGCGTTCGATGTGCCGGAGGAACTGATGTCCCAGTCCCTTCCCCTCGTGCGCGCCCTCGACAATGCCCGGAATGTCGGCCATCACGAAGGTCCGGAAGTCCCCCACGGCCACCACACCGAGGTTGGGGGTCAGCGTGGTGAAGGGATAGTCGGCGACCTTCGGGCGAGCCGCCGACACGGTCGCGAGAAGGGTTGACTTCCCGGCGTTCGGCTCGCCGACGAGCCCGACATCGGCGATGAGCTTGAGCTCCAGCTCCAGCTTCCGTGTCTCACCCTCCTCTCCCGGCTCCCAGTGTCTCGGTGCCTGTCGCGTCGACGTCTTGAACCGGGCATTCCCTCGCCCGCCCCTGCCGCCCTTCGCCACCACCAGGCGGTCGCCGTCCTCGACGACCTCCCCGATGAATTCGCCCGTATCCTGATCACGGACCACCGTCCCCGGCGGCACCCGGAGCACCGAATCCTTCCCACTTCGGCCCGTCTTGTTCTTCCCCTCCCCGTGCTGTCCCCGCTCGGCCTTGTAGAGCCGCCGGTACGAGTAGTCGAGCAGGGTGGAGAGGTTGGAGTCGGCGACCAGGATGACATCGCCGCCCCGGCCTCCGTCCCCTCCGGCCGGCCCCCCTCGCGGCACGCCCGACTCCCGACGGAACGCCTCGGCCCCACTTCCTCCCGTTCCCGCCACCACCTGGATGGATGCACGATCGACGAACATCAGGTCTCCTCCCTCTCGACGACCACGTCACGCACGGCGTGCGCGTCGCGTCGTGTGCTCTCGTTCAGATACGGGTCGATCGTCGCAAACAGCCGATCCACCGCTTCGACCTCCAGTCCGCAGCGCAGCGCGCCACGAAGGTGCGAGCGGAACTGCGGCTTCGCGCCCTTCACGGCGAGGATCGCGGCGATGCAGCACTCCCGACGCCCGAGGGTGAGCCCGGGGCGGGACAGCACCTTTCCGTAGCCCTCCTGGACCATCCAGCGGTCGAGGTCCGGCTGCAGGCGACCGATGTTCTCCCTGAGTCCATCGTAGGCCCGGCCGTACACCCGCCGACACGTCCGCTCCCCGCGGGCCTCCCATGCGGCCAGTGGGTCGGCCCCCACCTCGTCGGGGACGTCCGGCGCGGCACGACCCGAGACGCGTCGCCACACGGCGAACGCGTTCAGCGCGGATGGAAAGCCCAGAAAGAGGTAGCTCTGCAGCAACGCCTCCTCGACCTCGAGCGGCTCGCAGACGCGGGCCGCCTCGGCCACACCTGCTTCCAGCCGGTCCGCGGAGCCCGACGCGAGAGCGGCACTGAGCCGGACGAGACCTTCGAGGCCGGCATCCCACTCGAGGCGGGCGAGCGGCTCGGACGGCGTGTCCCGCTCGCTCCGCGGATCGCGAGAAACCTCGGACCCGCTCCTCATGGGCCGCCCCGCCCGGATGCCGCCGCGGCGCCCACGGGATGGCCCGCGCCGACGGGATCGCCCGCGCCGACGAACCGGATCTCTCCGACCACCTCGTCGCGCGTGTTCGTCACGCGGGGCGAACGGTGGGGCTCCAGCTCGGAGATTTCCGCGGGGGCAAGGGCCCCGAGCGATTCGAGGACCGCCATGAGCGCCGGTTCGACGGCGCGCCGCGACCCGTCCTCCACCTTCACCGCAACGCCGACCCCGAGGTCGCGCACCACGGCCCCGTACACGCCTTCGGCGCCCACCTTGGCCACGATCCGTCCGTTCGTGACCTCGGGGAGCCACGAACAGAGGCGGTCCGTGCCTCCGATCATGAAGGGCGCGCGCCCGATCGCGTCCAGAAGGCGCGTCGCACCCTCGCTCTCGCCCGCGCCGAAGCGCCGGAACGCCCGGGCGACCCGGTCGAGCGGGAGCCCGTAGCAGGGAATCCCGCACCCGTCGATGCCGACCGGGATGTCGTTCGGCTCCAGCCCCGACCAGCGGGCGACCTCGGTCCGCATCCGGCGCTGCACCGGATGGTCGGGTCGGTGGTAGCCCGCCGTCTCCCACCCGTGGTGGGTGGCCAGCGCAAGCATCCCCGCGTGCTTGCCCGAACAGTTGTTGTGGATGGGGCTCGGCGAGATGCCGTCGGCATCGAGCCGGCGTGCAGCTTCCGGATGCAACGGTCGGTGTGGCCCGCAGGCGAGCGCCCGCTCGTCGAGCCCGACCCGGGCGAGAATCGCCCGTGCGCCCTCGACGTGGGCCGTCTCGGTGTTGTGAGACGCGCAGCAGAGGGCCAGTTCCGAGTCGCTCAGCGGCAGGGCATCCGCGACGCCGTCCTCGACGAGCGGAAGGGCCTGGAAGAGCTTGGCCGCCGACCGGAGGGTCGTGGGAAACGCGGCATCGCCCCAGACGAGTTCCGGCCCGTCGGATCCATGCACGACCGCGTGGACCCGGTGTTCGGACTCCACGATCTCGCCGCGCGTGACCCTGATTCTACCCGTCATCGACCTGTGCTCCGGTGCGGACCCGCGGCGACGACGACCGTCGCGCCGGCGATCCCAAGCTCGCCCGGGTGGCCGGGCGGCGCCATGTGCCGGTCGGTCACTCCGGAAGGTCGAGGAGCGTCGCGGGGCTGCTCGTCCCCCGGAGTCGCACGAGGGCCGTGCGGAGCTGGAGGTCGCGATCCTGCATTCGGACGAACTCGCCCCGCTCCCCGAAGGCCTGCAGCGCGATCTCCGCGTCGAGCTGGTAGCGGACGTAGCGCGCCGCCTCCTCGAGCAGCTGCTCCTCCGTCACGCCGAGCTGTGCGGCCCCGGGGGCCGTCACGCCCGCTTCGACGAGGTCGGCCCCGAAGGCGCGCACGGTCGCGTCGTCGAGCACGAAGTCGGGGTCGAGATCCGGCCGTTCGGCCACGTAGTCGACCGCGAAGTTGAACAGCGTGGTCGTGAACTGGCCCGCGCGTCGATACAGCTCGTTGACCGCCTGGCTCTCGGCCGAGGTGAGCGTATCCGGAACGATCCAGAGATCCGGGATGATCCCACCGCCGCCCAGGATCTCCCGGCCTCCCTCCGACGTGAAGGTCGGCCGCTCGATTCCGTCGCCGGGTACCGGCACCAGACTCCCGTCGAGCGCCACCGCCCCACGCGGGAGTTCCGCGGTCTCCGAGCGATCCTTCTCCACCGACCGCCCGACCGGGGTGTACCACAGCGCCGTGGTCTGACGCCACACGCCACCGCCGGGCAGGCGGTACAGCGTCTGGACGGACCCCTTCCCGTAGCTGGGCGCACCGACCACGAGCGCCCGATCGTGATCCTGCAGGGCCCCGGCGACGATCTCGCTGGCACTCGCGCTGCGCTCGTCCACCAGGACCACCAGAGGGAGCTCGGGCCAGCTCTGTCCGGTTC
>DATFJS010000316.1:0-7687 GCA_035269045.1 Longimicrobiales bacterium
CGACGGGGGGTCGATCAGAAGGGGAAACCGGTGACCGACGGGGTGGCTCCGCCCAGCCACAGGACGGCCCCCGCGACCACCGGGATCACGAGGTTGTCGTCGACGAGACCGGGCGCGATCTCGGCGAGCGCCGCCGCGGCGGACGCCGCCACCGCGTGAGGCCAGCCCACGAGCGGCACCAGCACCGCCGACCCGACGATCCAGAAGGCGGTCGTGCCCTCGACCGTGCCCTTGCCGAACCGTCGGCGTCCGTAGAGCCGACCCACGACGCCCGCGGCCGGATCGGCGAGCGCGAGCAGGATGATCGCGCCGCCCGCGATCGGCGGGGGGTAGACCGCGAAGGCGACGAGCGCGCCGAGCGCATACCACGTCGACGAGGCGAGACCCCGTGCCTCACGAGGGGAGGCCAGTGCCGACAGGAAACGGAAGAACACGCGATTCACCCAGGTGGTGCGCAGCCGGACGACGTCGAGCGCGAGCCCCACGAACAGCGCGATCGTCAGCATCAGCAGAGTCGTCTCGCGCGACCAGCCGGCGAGAAACGGCACGAACACGACCATCAGACCGCTGACCGCGTGGAATATGCGCCGCCACGGCTGCAGGCCCTCGGTACGGGCGACGAGGAACTCGAGGGCGGGCTCGGTCGCGACGGGAGGCTGGGGCATCTCGGTCATGGCGTCGGAAGATACACCCGGACCCCGCCGTGTCGGGAGGTCGTGCCCGCTACCGGTTCGATACGTGTCGTTGACATCTCCGTGGTACGTCACCGCCAACTTCGGAGTGATAACAGCCCGCGTCCCACGCGACGGAGCACGCCGTGCCGAGCGTCACCGTTCACCTTCGTCTGGCCCAGCGCGTCCTCGACCACTGGTCGGCCTCGCCCGGGCACGCACCGTTCCCGGCCGACGACCCGGCCACGCGGAATGCCTTCCGCGCCGGTGCGATCGGGCCCGACCTCGGATATTTCCCCGGCGGCCACCGTCCACTCTCGGATCTCGCCCACACCTTCCGGTCGGGTGACCTCTGTCGCGCGCTGCTGGATCTCGCGAACTCCCCGCATGAGCGAGCCTTCGCGTGGGGCTGGGTGACACACGTGCTCGCCGATACGCTGATCCATCCACTCGTCGGATGCGGCGTCGGCGAACTCCACTACGGGTCGCCCCGCTACTTCGTGGACGGGGACTCCGATCAGGTGGCCCACGTACGGGTGGAGGCCGGGATCGACGCCCTCTATGCCGACCGGTATCCCGAACTTCGACGAGGCCGGATCGATCCGGTCTTCGACGAGGACTCCATCACGTACCTGATCGACGCGTACCACCGGACCTACGGAGCCACGCCGGCCGCACCACACTTCCTGGCCTCGCATCGCCTGGCTGGCCGTCGGGCCATGCAGGGCGCGGCGCTGGCGGCCATGGCCTCCCTCGCGATGCCGTCGGATCCGGCGCAGGATCAGGATGAGCCGGGCCCCGTCCGAGCGGCCCGGAGCTTCGTGGGCCGCCAGTCGGTGGCGCTGGCCTGTCTCCTCCCCGCGCCTCCATCGCTCTGGCTGATCAACGCGGTGCGTGACGTGGAGGAGACGTTCGTGGACCTGTTCATCGAGGAATACGAGGCCGGTGGATCCCTCCTGCAGAACGTGAACCTGGACACGGGGCGCCCCGACCTCTCCGAACGTTGGCATGGGGGTCTCCTCCGCAGCCTCACCCTTCTGGACAGGCTGGGTGCCCCGGTCGGGATGAGAGCCCTCGATACCGCCTGACCGGAAACCATGCGGATCGCGCTGTTCAGCGACACGTTCCGTCCGACGATGAACGGGGTGGCCCGAGCGCTGGGACTGCTCGTGGAGCATGCCGGGCGGGCGGGTCACGAGATCGCGCTGGTCACCCCCGACATCGATGGGGCCGACTGGCCGGACGCCCTCCTCCACATTCGACTGCCGGGCGTCGACCTGCCCTTCTACCGTGAACTCAAGCTCGCGCGCCCCTGGCTCTCCCGAGATGCCCGGTCGGCACTCGCCGATTTCGATCCGGACATCCTCCACTCGGCCACGGAAGCCGTCGTCGGACTCCTGGGACGGCGCTGGGCGCACGCCCGCGGGGTTCCGTTCGTCTCCTCCTACTGCACGAATTTCGCGCAGTACACGTCGGGATACCGGCTGGGCGTGTTCGAGGATGCCGTCTGGTCGCTTCTTCGGTGGTTCCACGGAGGTGCCAGCGTGACCTTCTGTCCGTCCCGCCAGACCGTCGCGGAGCTGAGAGCGCACGGGTTCCACGACCGCATGAAGATCTGGGGGCGCGGCGTCGATGCGGATCTCTTCCATCCGCGTCGACGGTCGGCCGCGCTTCGTCGGACCATGGCCGGCGACGCGGACATCGTGCTCCTCTACGTCGGGCGGATCGCCCCGGAGAAGCGCATCGGCGTCCTCCTCGACGCCCTGCCCGTCATCCGTTCGGGGACGGACCTTCGTGTGGTACTCGCGCTCGTGGGCGGCGGACCTGCCCTCGAGTCACTGCGGGCCGCCGCACCCGACGGCGTGCACTTCGCCGGCTACCGCGAGGGGGAGGAACTCGCCGCTCACTACGCATCCGCCGACGTGTTCCTCTTCCCGAGCGACACCGAGACGTTCGGCCAGGTCGTGACCGAGGCGATGGCGAGCGGGCTGCCCGTGGTGGCCCCCGCACGCGGAGGCGTGGTGGACACCGTCGAGCCGGGCCGGACCGGATACCTCTTCGAGCCGGGGGACGCCTCGGACCTGGCCCGTCACGCGCTCGGACTCGTGAACGACGTCTCCCTGCGCCGCGGAATGGCGCGGCACGCGCGCTCCGCGGCCGAGCTTCGCAGCTGGGGGGACGTGTTCCGGCGACTGTTCGACGACTACGGTGAAACGTTATCGTCGAAGAACGCGTCCGTTACATTGGCGACACGAAAGGGTGTTCCTGCGGAGCCATGTTGACGGAGAGGTCGGGCGTGGCGGCCGAGACGAGCCGGCACGGAACAATGCGGAATCGATCGCTGTCACCCGAACGAGGACGAGCGTGCCCAGTCTGTTTCTGAGGATCGGATCCTACGACGAGCGCCTGCTTCTGGCGCTCGTGTCCCGCAGGCAGCCCGTTCTGGACCTGGTCATGCGCGGTCTCACCCGACTGGCCGACTGGCCGGTCGCCGTGGTGCTGACCCTTCTGGTGATGGGCGGGATCGTCCCGGGACTTCAGGCGACCGGCGTCCGGATGGCGTGGACCCTGGCGCTGTCGCACCTCGCGGTGGAGGTCCTCAAGCGGATCTTCACGCGGGAGCGCCCGAACTTCGAGCCCGGGCTGACCTGGCTCGTCACCGTCCCCGACCGGTTCAGCTTTCCGTCGGGCCACGCGACGGCCGCCATGGCCATGGCGCTGCCCCTGGCCATCGGCCTCGGGGGGGTCGCGGGCGGCGTGGTTCTCGCGGTCGGCATCTGCGTCGGAATCTCGCGGTGCTATCTCGGCGTCCACTACCCCGGCGACGTCGTCGCGGGATGGGGTCTGTCGATCCTCACGCTGATCGGCGTGGTGGTCCTCGGCCTCGCCTGAGGTCGTCCCCACCGTGGCCCGATCGACCGCATCGGATCGGGCCTCCGTGCCGTGCAGCGCTACTTCTTCGGCGGGGCGCTCGGGCGCAGTTCGACTCGGCTGACGAGGGTCCGCTGCGGCTGGCTCATGACGTGCAGCACGGCCTCCCCGACATCCTCGGGCTGGATCGCCCACGAGCGGTCTTCGTCCCCCTCGGCGAACCCGGTGTTCACCGAACCGGGCATGACGATCGCCGCACGGATGCCGTCGTAGCGCAGATCGAGCATCATGGCCTCGGTCATCCCGAGGACCCCGAACTTCGACGCGTTGTAGCCGACGCCGCCCGCGAAGGTGTTGCGGCTCGCGAGGGAGCCGATGTTCACGATCCACGCATCGTCGGCCTCCACCAGCGGGGGGAGCGCGGCCCTGGTCATGTAGAAGACGCCGTCGAGGTTCGTCCGGATCTGCGTCTCCCACTCCTCGTTGGACATCTCGCGGATCGACTTGAAGATCCCGAGTCCGGCATTGTTCACGAGGATGTCGAGGCCCCCGAAGCGCTCCTTCACGGTCTCGATCGCCGCCTCGCAGGCCGCGGGGTCGCGGACGTCGCACTCCAGTCCCAAGATCGTGTCGGTGGCCTCGCCGGCGATGTCCGCGGCGGCCTCGCGGGCGCGCTCGGCACTCCGCGAGGTGAGGGCGACTCGGGCACCCCGCGCGTGGAGGGACGAGGCGATGGCGCGGCCGATTCCGGCGGAGCCACCGGTGACGAGGGCGATGCGTCCGTCGAGGTCGATCATGAAGCCGGGGGTGGTGGGAACGAGCCTGCGATGCCACGCTCAGACGACCCGCCCGGCCTTCCCGTGTTCCGTTCCGGCCCCGTCCTCCCGTGCATCGCGTCGCACTCGTCATCGACCCCTCCCCCGCCCTGCTGCCGCCGCTCGTCCGGGGCCTGGGGGCCGCCGGGTACGACGTCGCCTTCTCGGCGCCGCGCGGAGCGGTCCGAGGCGTGTCGGAACAGCTGCGTGGCTCGGGTCGCCGTGGGCTCGCGCTCGACCGCAGCATGGAGCCGGACGAGGTCGTGGGGCGGGTGCGGGACGAACTCGGGCGCCTGGATCTCGTCGTCGTGGAGCCGGCGCGGGCCGAGGAGGCGCCGGAGCTGCACGGATCGTCCGGCGGCGGCGAGGTCTACGCCAGCGGAGCCTCGGCGATCGGCGCGGCGCGGATCACGCTGGAACTGCTCGGTGAGACCCACGGGTCGATCGTGCGACTGCTCCGACCTGCCAGCGCGAGCGACGCGGCGGCGCTGTCCGGTCACGACGTGGCGTCCACCCGTCGTCTGGGGCGCAGCCTCGGCGCACGCGTCCGGGTCAACGGCGTCGCGATCCCGCGGTCGACGAAGGCGGGGGTGGCGACGGATCGCACGGCGGACGCCGTCGTCCGCGCCGTGCTGTGGCTCGCGGGATCGGAACTGCTGAACGGCGAGATCGTCTCGATCGACCGCTGAGCGACGACCGGTCCGGTCCGACGTGGCGGATCCCGTCCCGTGACCCGACCGACCGCGAGGTCAGTCGCCGGCG
The DNA here is from genome assembly GCA_035269045.1 of Longimicrobiales bacterium. GTDB lineage: Bacteria > Gemmatimonadota > Gemmatimonadetes > Longimicrobiales > Gaopeijiaceae > Gaopeijia. Next base: position 5,120 of record DATFJS010000316.1, read on the forward strand.
GCCGTCTCCACCGGCGACGGGTCGAGCTCCAGCGCCAGCCACCGCTCCGCCTCGAGCGCCGCCTGACACCCCATGCCCGCGGCGGTGATCGCCTGGCGGTAGTAGTCGTCGGTGACGTCACCGGCCACGTACACGCCCGGAATGTCGGTGGCCATCCGACCCGGATTCGGGAGCTGGACGTACCCGCTCTCCTTGAGCGGTAGCTGGTCGCCCAGGAATCCGACGTTCGGTTCGTGACCGATGGCCACGAACATCCCCCCGACCTCCAGTTCGGACGACTCCCCGGTGACGGTGTCCTCGAGGCTCAGCTTCTCGACGAAGTCGTCGCCGTGCACCTCGGTCACCACCGTGTTCCAGAGCACCTCGATCTTGTCGTTCTCGAGCGCCCGCTCGGCCATGATGGGCGACGCCCGGAACTCGTCCCGACGATGGATGAGGTACACCTTCGCGGCGAAGTTCGTGAGGTAGATGGCCTCCTCCATCGCGGAGTCCCCTCCGCCGACGACGGCCAGCCGTGCCTCCCGGAAGGCCGGCAGCGCTCCGTCGCACACTGCGCAGGCCGACACGCCACCGCCGATACGGGCGAGTCGCTCTTCGCCGGGGACTTCCAGCCAGCGTGCGTTCGCGCCCGTGGCGATGATGACCGCGTCCGCCTCGATCTCCTTCCCACCACTCGTCCGCAGGACCTTCGGCTGCGCGGAGAGGTCGAGGGACACGACGTCTTCGGTGATGACGCGTGTGTCGAACCGCTTCGCCTGCTCCTTGAAGGCCATCATCATCTCGGGCCCGGTGATCCCGTCCGGGAAGCCCGGATAGTTCTCGACGTCGGTCGTGAACATGAGCTGCCCCCCGGGGATCATGGTCCGCGACCCCGCACCCTCGATCACGAGGGGGTCGAGGTTGGCGCGCGCCGCGTAGATGGCGGCGGTCCAGCCGGCCGGGCCGGATCCGATGATGACGACGCGTTCCTTGTGGTCGGGCATGGCGTTCGGAGAGGTGCGAGTGTGGTTCGTCGTGCCGGTGTGCGGACGCTCACCGAGGTGAGCGGTTCCGCGCTACCTGGCGGTTCCGCTGCTACTTGAAAGCCTTGTTGCTCGTGGAGTGGCCCGGGTTCACGCGGGCATCGGGATTCACGTACCGGGTCGCCTGGTTGGCGGCGATGGCACCCTCCGCGAAGCCCGTCGCGATCAGATCGAGCTTTCCGTCGTAGTCGACGAGGTCGCCGGCGGCCCAGACCCCCTCGAGGTTCGTGCGCATCAGCTGATCCACGACGATCCTGCGGCCGCCGTCCGCGAGCTCCAGCCCCCACTCCTTGATGGGGCCGAGGTCCGGCTTGAATCCGAGGAAGGTGAGCACCGAGTCCACCTCGAGCCGCAGATCCTCGTCGGTCCGATTGTCGAAGACGGTCACGCCGTCGACGGTTCCGTTGCCGTGGATCTCCCGGACCTCGTGGTAGGTCAGGAGACGGATCTGGCCGTCGTCGCAGGCCCGCTCCATCTGCGCGACCGACGCCTCGTGCGCACGGAATCCTTCCCGCCGGTGCACCAGGGCGACCTCCGTGCAGACGTCCTTGAGAATGAGCGCCCAGTCGAGGGCGGAGTCCCCACCACCGACGATCGCGACGCGCTTGCCCCGGTACGTCTCGGGGTCCTTCACGGCGTAGTGGACACCGCGATGAAGAAGCTCGTGGTAGCCGGGCACCTCGAGGCTGCGCGGCTCGAAGGCGCCCTTGCCCCCGGCGATGAGCACGGCCCTGGAACGGTACTCGCCACCGCGGCAGCCGAGCACCCACACGTCGCCGTCGCGCTCGAGGGAGTGGACCTCCTCGTCGAGCAGGACGTCCGGCTGGAACTGCATCGCCTGCTCGATCAGACCGGTGGCGAGGTCTTTCGCCAGCACCTTCCGGAACCCACCCACGTCGTAGATATGCTTCTCCGGGTACAGCGCCATGAGCTGCCCACCGAGTTCCGGGAGGGAGTCGACGATGCGCACGGAGAGACCGCGCATGGCGGCGTAGAAGGCGGCATACAGACCGGTGGGTCCGCCGCCGATGACGGTGAAATCGCGAACGTCGCTCATATCGATGAAGGTCGCGGGCGCACGAGTCGGCGCCGCGCAATGGGGTGTGCTGGTTTCGGATGACGCGCAGAGTCAAGTCTAACCCGGCCGCGCCGACCGATAAACGCCTCTCGGACGTCCCGGCGAGGTCCGGGGCGGGCTCGCCCCCGGGCAGACTCCGAGCGGGCCGCGGAGTCAGGTCCCGGTGTCTGCCGCGCGAGCGTCGTAGATCCGGCTGCGTCGGTACCGATCGACGACGCGGACGACGAGCAGCTTGATCCCGCTGGCGATCGGGACCGCCAGCAGCAGGCCGACGAAGCCGAGGTAGAAGCCGCCGGCGGACAGGGCCAGCACGACCCATACCGGGTGCAGCCCCACGGAGCCCCCGACGATCCGGGGCGAGATGACGGTGCCTTCCAGCGTCTGAACCACCCCGAACACGACCGCGACCTTCAGGAGGGAATACCCCACCGCGCCGCTGGTCAGCGCGACGGCCACGGCGGGCAGCAG
>DATFJS010000317.1:0-3654 GCA_035269045.1 Longimicrobiales bacterium
CCTGACGGTCACCGGCTCGGACGACGCGCAGGGTAGTGGAATCGCGTCCGCCAGCTATTCGGTGCGGGCAATCTCGCCACGCCGCGGGGACACGCTGTCACTGAGTGATGGAGCATCGTATTCGCCGCCGCGCACGGGGACCGTCTCGCAGAGCTTCGCGTTCCCGGTCTTCAACGTCGATTCGCTCGGCCTGCCGGATACGCTCTCGTACGAGATCGAAGCCACCTTCACCGACGCGGCGGGCAATGTCTCCGAGCCCGCGACGGTCACGGTGGGGCGTGAACACGTCGCCGGACGCACGATCGGGCTGCCCGAGGGTGGCGTGGTACTCGATGCGGTGGTCGATACGGCGCGCCGCAACCTCTTCCTCTCGAATATCGCAGTTGGTCAGGTCGAGGTTTTCCGCCTGGACGATCAGGAGTTCGGAACCGCCATCGGAGTCGGGTCCCAGCCGCTGGGCATGGATCTCTCTCGCGACGGCGATTCCCTCTGGGTCGCCAACGCGGGTGGTACGAACTTCTCGGTGATCGACCTGTCGCTCGAACGCGAGGCCGACAACAACCGATTCTTCACGCCGGTCGTCTCGCTCTTCGACGTCGAGCTCACCGACGGGAACGCCGGGATCCAGTACGTCATCTATACGCTGCCACAGGGGAACCCCGGGTTCTCGGACCGCGGTCAGTACATGGCCGTCGATTCCTTCGGCAACATCATCTATTCGACCGAGACGACCCTCCTCGGTGACTTCGGAACAGCCCGCAAGGCGTTCCAGCCGGAAGGGCTGCCACAGTCGGAAGTCAAGCTGTTCGTCGAGCACGGCATCACGACCCCGTCGGACGACTTCTGGGCGCTCGCGCACATCGATTCCATCCGGACTTCGGTGACGAGTGACACGACGATCGTCCCGAACGACGACATGACGGCCGACACGATTATCTTCAACGCGGCCGCGGTCACGTTCTACGACCATGTGCCGGGTGACGAGTCCCAGGTGATCTCGGGTGACGCAAGCACGGCGTTGTTCGAAACACCGACCGACGCCTGGGTAGAACTCGTCGCGGCGGGCTCGGATGCCGCCATCGTCGAGGGCGCACGCTGGAACATCCCGAGCCTCGGGTTCAGCGACACCACCTATGTGGCGCGGTCCGGGGACCGCGGGTGGGTGCTGATCGGCGAGGGTGCGACCGACCCCGTGGCGCGAGTCATCATGTACTCTGCGCGTGAAGACGAGGATGTCGCGTTGAGTGGGCTCATCTCCGTCAACGACTTCCTCCAGAACACCTCCGTCCCGGTACGGGGCATCGGTGTGAACTACGACGGAACGATGTCGGTCGCGCGTGCGGACGAGGCGTACTTCTTCGACGAGCGACTCCGCCTGCAGGGCAACGTGCCGATCGAGAATGCCGCCGCGTCGCAGGGGGCCACGATGCACCCGCTCCATGCGAACGCACCGGGCCGTGAGAACCCGAACGGCGCGTACTCGCCGGACACCCACCTCGCCTTCGTGGGCGGCGGTGACGGCACCATCGAGATCATGGATACACAGCGATTCCGTCAGATCGGAACCGTGACCATCCGTGACGTCATCACCGGGCCGCTCAAGGCGATCCTGCCCTTCCCGGAGGACAACGCGGGGCTCGCCTGCGCAACCGTGCCGGTATTCGACCGGGACGGAGATCTGATCGGGGACGCGGTCCAGATCTACCAGGGCGGCCGGTTCGAGTCGCCGATCGCGCCGGACGGGTTCACCCAGGACGAGTGCATCGTCGCGAAGGTGTTCGCGGTGACGTCGGCCGGTGGTGTGGTGGTCGTACCGATCCGGAAGGCCGACGTGCTGAGGGACCACCCGGCGCGTCAGTAGCGGCACGAACCGGAGCAGGAACGCCGGCGCGGGTGCGCCGGCACTGTCATCGACGAGGCGCGGTCCCCCCTTGGTGGGGGGCCGCGCTTCGTTCATAGTTGACCCCATGTCCACCTTCATGAATCGACTCAGCTTTCACACCGCCGGCGAATCGCACGGACGGGGCCTCGTGGCTCTGCTCGAGGGCGTACCGGCGGGCCTCGAACTCGACGTCACCCGCGATGTCGATCCCGAACTGGCGCGCCGGCAGGGCGGCTACGGACGTGGACGCCGGATGAAGATCGAGTCCGACCGCGTCGAGATCCTGTCCGGGATTCGACTGGGGGAGACGCTGGGCTCTCCACTCGCCTTCGCGATCTGGAACCGCGACTGGGAGAACTGGACGAAGGCGATGGCGCACGAGGCGCCCCCCGAGGACGTGAACCCCAAAGCGCTGAGGTCGATGTACCTGCCGCGGCCGGGGCACGCGGATCTCGCGGGCGTTCTCAAGTACGCCCGGCGCGACACGAGGGACATCCTCGAACGTGCGTCGGCACGGGAAACGGCCGCGCGGGTCGCCTGCGGCGCCGTCGCCAAGCGGTTGCTCGCCGAGTTCGGCGTCCGCATCGGCAGCCACATCACGTCGATCGGTGACATCGAGGCCGAGCTGCCCGAGGAGATGCCGGAGGATCTCAACGCGGCGGTCGACGACACGCCCGTGAGGTGCCTCGACCCCGAGGCGACCGAGCGGATCACCGCGTCCATCGATCAGGCGAAGGAAGACGGGGACACGCTCGGGGGCGTGTACGAGGTGGTCGCGACCGGCGTGCCGGTTGGGCTGGGCAGCCACGTCTCGTGGGATGCGAAGCTCGATGGGCAGCTCTGCGCGGCGGTGGCGTCGATCCAGGCGACCAAGGCCGTGGAGATCGGGGACGGCGTCGGACAGGCGTACCGCCCCGGCACGCGTGTCCATGACCCGATCGTGCCCGCGCCCGACAAGCCCCGCACCGGCGGCATGGGCCGCACGACGAATCGGGCGGGAGGCCTGGAGGGGGGCATCACGACCGGGGAGCCTCTTGTGGTCCGTGGCTACATGAAGCCGATCTCGACACTGCGGAACCGCCTGCCCAGCGTCGATCTCCGTGACGGGTCGGTGGCCGACGCGGCGACCGAGCGGAGCGACGTGTGTGCCGTGCCGGCCGCGGGCGTGATCGGCGAAGCGATGGTCGCGCTCGTCCTCGCGGACGCCTTCCTCGAGAAGTTCGGGGGCGACTCCATCGAGGAGATTCGACGCAATTTCGACTCCTACCTCGCCTACCTCACGGAGCGCGGATGGGGCGAGCGTCCGCTCTGAGCCGCTGCCTGGTGTGGCCCCCGGGTCGCGTGGTCGCGTGACGGCCCGCACGATCGTCCTGGTCGGGTTCATGGGTGCCGGCAAGAGCACCGTCGGCCGTCTGCTGGCACGGGAGCTCGACTGGCGCTTCGTGGATGCGGACGAGGCCGTCGAGGAGCGGGCCGGTCGCACGATCGCCAGCTTCTTCGAGGCGGGCGACGAGTCGGCCTTCCGGGCGCTGGAGAACGAAGTGGTGATCGACCTCGCGGCGGCGGGCGACCGGCTGGTCCTCGCCACGGGTGGTGGATGGGCGGCGGATCCGTCCCGTGTACGGGACCTTCCGGAGTCGGCGGTCGCGGTCTGGCTCCACGTGAGCCCCGAGGTTGCGGTGCGGCGAACATCCGGCGAGGCTCCCATCCATCCTGAAGACAGCCCGCCGGTTCGTCCGCTCCTCGAGGTGGACGACCCGCTCGAAGCCGCC
>DATFJS010000318.1:0-6897 GCA_035269045.1 Longimicrobiales bacterium
CTCGGACTTGTCGGGACCGCATCCCAATCGTTCTACTGGGTCGTCCTTGGCGCGGCTTTACTGGGTGTGGCTGCGCTCAGTCGCGAGGATCGTGCGGTACTCCGCGCTGTTTCCGCCGCGGCGCTGATAGGGGCTGCATGCCTTCTCTTCGGATCGGTCTTGGTGTTGAAGGACGTGACGCACCTCGCTCCGACTGCGCAGTCCGGGGATCAGCTATTCGTGGCGACGGCAACCGTCGTCGTCTTGTGTCTCGTCGCGTGTGTCGCTCTTCTGTCGCTGGGTCGGCTCCTCTGGAAGAGCGCCGTCGCGCCATTGTAGTCACGCGCATTCGCGCCCCCCTCAGCCCGCGAACCTCCACGAACTCGCGAACTCCCGCGTCAGCTCCTGCCCGCTGAGCAGCGCGCGCACCATCTCGACGGGCATCCGTCCGCCCTGCATCACCGCGTCGTGGTACTCGACGGCGCTCATCTCGCCGAGGTGGAAGGAGAGGCTAAGATGATCCGGGCGGCGCGGTGCATGCGCCAGAAGAGCATCCCGATCTCGTCCTCTGGGCCGCGGGGGAAGTCGGCGTCCCACAGTTGCATCTCCCAGTAGAGCGCCCAGCCCTCGCCCCAGAAGGGGATGTTGAGGATGCCGCGGTGGGCGTTGAAGCGGTCGGTCATGAAGCCATTCGTCGGCCATGGCTGGCGATCCTTGCCGGACTGCCTGCACCTTGAAGCCTTCGCCCTTCGCGGGATCCGCCTCGAGGTCGTCAACCATCACCACCTGGACGAACCTGCATGTGTGGCATCTTCGGTCTCCTCGCACACACGTCGGCGGACTTGCCGTCCAGAACCCGACTCGAGGACACCGCCCGACTCCTGGGACACCGAGGACCGGACGGCGCCGGGATTCACGCCGATCCGGGTGTCGGCCTCGTACACACTCGGCTGTCCCTCGTCGATCTGAACGAGCGCAGCAATCAGCCATTCTGGGATCGCACCGGGCGCTACTGCCTGGTCTACAACGGTGAGGTTTACAACCACCCCGATCTCCGTGCACGCCTGGAGAGGGGTGGCGTGGCGTTCCGCACTACCAGCGATACCGAAGTCCTTCTCGAAGCGCTCCTCCACATGGGGGTAGAGGGGACTCTGCCCGAGTTGGAGGGGATGTTCGCGTTCGCCCTGTATGATCGAGAGGAACGCACGCTGGTGCTGGCGCGAGATCGATTCGGCATCAAGCCGCTGTTCGTGTACGACGGTCCGAGCTCGTTCGTGTTCGCCTCGGAAGTAGCCGCCATGCGCCCGTGGATCGACTTCGAGCCGGACCCGCTGACCGTCTCCGCCTACCTGCAGGGGTCCAACGGGCCGATGTCGGGACGATCGTTCTATGACGGCGTCACCATCGTACCGCCGGGCGTGGTGGTACGAGTCCGCCTGGGCGGCCGCGCGACGTTCCAGCAGTCGTTGACGATGGGGGACCTGGTGGATCCGGAGATGACGGCGAGATTCGCCGAGCAGTCTCGCGAGTCGCTGGTCGATCATGTCGAGCAACTCCTGCTCGAGAGCGTGGAAAGCCAGCTGGAAGCGGACGTCCCCGTCGGAGCGTTCTGTTCGGGCGGGGTCGACTCCTCGCTCATCATGGCGATGGCGGCCCGGTCACACGGCGACCTCCGTGTCTTTCACGCCGACATTTCCGGACCGCTGAGCGAGCGATCTGCCGCGGAACAGCTGAGCCGGCACCTCGGGCTCGATCTCGAGGTCGTGTCGGTGGAGGACCGGCATTTCGTCGACCAGATCCCGGAGGCGATCACCCACTTCGGCGCTCCCTTCGCGAATCCCACGCTCATTCCGATCCTCATGGTCTCTCGACTGGTTCGAGAGAACGGGATCAAGGCCGTTCTGACCGGTGAAGCTTCGGACGAATGCTTTCTCGGCTATCACTGGCTCGTGCCGAACGTCCCCGCCGCGATCCGCGGGCTTCCCCGAAAACTGAGGCGGAAGCTCTTCGGCACGCGGAGCGGAGGCCCAGCGGCGGACGATGCAGGTCTGCTGCTGGATCTTGCCGCCCAGTTCGAGAACTCCATGGGCCCCGCGGAGTTCGCCGGGCAGTCCGACGTCCCGGATCGAGCTCGATCGATCGGCGGGCTCGTGGGCGACAGCGAACTTTCCTACATCCTTCGTCGCCTGCTCTACCGCAACGACACGATGGGCATGGCCTCCAGCGTCGAGTGCCGCTTCCCGTTTCTGGACACTCGCATGGTCAGGGCGTCCGCCAGTCTTCCCTACGATTGCAAGATCCGCTTCACGCCGAAGGTCTTCGATCGTCAGCATCCCTTCTACATCGACAAGTGGATCGTCCGCCAGATCGCCGCCAGATATCTTCCCGCCGACCTCAGCGGGCGGCCGAAGGGGATGTTCCCGACCAACGCGTTCGAACGAATGGAGATCGACGACAGGTTCTTCGACGACTCCTTTGTGGCAGACTGGTACAGCCTGGCACGACCTCGGCTGAGGCGATTTCTGGATGGCGCGAGTCCTCGGCTTCGCCTGAGGCTCCTGCTCCTCGAGGCGTGGCATCACATGTGCCTGTCCGACCTCCCCGCATCCGAGCTCTCCGAGCGGCTCGCACGGAACGTCGAGGTCCGTGCGGCTTGAAGGATGCTCCCGTTCACGGCGTGAGGCGCGATCGCGGGCCTGTTCCCGAGTACGCTGCTCCTGCGCGCTGCGGGGATGTGGGGCGCCTTCCGGGTTGCCACCGTCGATCTCGGCCTCGTCGGGCGCGAGCGGACCGGCGCACGCCCCCCCTCAGCCCGCGAACCTCCAGGTGCTCGCGAAGTCCCGGGTCAGCTCCTGCCCGGTGAGCAGTGCGCGCACCATCTCGACGGGCATGCGCCCTCCCTGCATGACGGCGTCGTGGTACTCGACCGCGCCCATTCGGCCCGACTCCACGAGTTCGTCGTACAGCGCGTAGAACTGCATGCCGCCGAGCATGTACCCGGCCTGATAGAGCGGGGGGTAGCTGCCCTCGAAGGAGCGGCGCACCTCGGCCTCGGCGTTGGCGCGCTCGTGGCCGACGCGGTCGACGAGGAAGTCGACGGCCTCCTGGGGCGTCATCTCGCCGAGGTGGAAGGAGAGGCTGAAGATGATCCGGGCGGCGCGGTGCATGCGCCAGAAGAGCATGCCGATCTCGTCTTCGGGGCCGCGCGGGAAGTCGGCGTCCCAGAGCTGCATCTCCCAGTAGAGGGCCCAGCCCTCGCCCCAGAAGGGGGTGTTGAAGATGCCGCGGTGGGCGTTGAAGCGGTCGGTCATGAAGCCCTGGAGGTGATGTCCGGGGATCAGCTCGTGGTGGACCACGGCCCGGTTGAAATGCGGGTTGTTGCCCCGCATCGACATCATCTTGGTGTCGTGCTCCATGGTGTTGGTCGGATACGAGATCCGGATGACCTCGCCCCCCAGGAAGAAGGGCGCGGTGAGCTGCCGCTGCGGAGACATCATCTCCATGCGCCAGACCTCGTCGGCCATGGGCGGAATGGTCAGCCAGTCCCGCGCCTGCACGAATTCCATCGACTGGTCGTGAAGCTCGAGGACGACGCGTGGCTTCTCGCCGGGGTCGACCGCAAGCTGCTTGACGGCCTCCTGCGCGGCCTTCCAGTCGTCGCCGTAGCCCATCTCGCGGGAGGCCTCGAGCAGCGCCTCCTCCATCCACGCGAACTCCTCGTACGCGATGTCGATCAGCTCGCGGGCGGAGTAGGGGATCATCTCGTGCTTCAGGTGCGCCTCGAGCCCCTCGGCGCCGATCGGGTCGCCCACGACGGGGCCGTCGGCGGTGCCGTACGCCGAGCGGATCGCGCCGGCGTGCGCGTCGAGGGCTTCGGAGGCCGCCTCGTACGGCGCCTCCGCCCACCAGGTGAAATCGGGGTCGTAGCCGGCGTAGAACTCGTACCAGTCGTCGAGCACGCGGCCGAGCTGGCCGGTGAAGGAGGCGGCACGCGCGGCGACCACGCCCGGTACCTCCCGTGGGGCCATGATACCACCCGCGGTGGCACCGGGGCCGGCGCCCCGGCCCGTGCGAAGCGCATCCGTCAGCGCCTCGATCGCGAGGGTCAGCTCGTTCAGCGTCTCCGCCGACCCGCGTGCGTCGATCCTCGGGAGCCGGTCCCGCTGCGCTTCCTGAAGCGCCGTGATCTCGGGTGCGAAGGGGACGAGCGCCTCCATCTCCGTGTAGGCCACCGCCTCCAGCCGCAGCTCCTCGAGCTCGAACTCGATGCGGTTCCGCAGCAGGATCCAGTCGGCCTGCCCCTCGCGGTTCAGGCTGTCGAAGTCGGCGGCGTCCAGCGCGTCGAGCCACCCCTCGTAGAACTCCTGCATCCGCGCGCGCCGGCGCTCCGAATAGGGCACGTCCCAGCGTCGCAGCAGCGCACCGCGGTCCTCGTCGTACCGGATGATCGCGGCTCGGAAGTCGGACTGACCGCGGTCGAAGGCGACGACCTCGTCGAGATCGGGGACGGTCTCGGCCCAGCCGGGGACGCTCTGGGCGGCCCCCGGCACGGACAGAATCAGGGTCAGGCTCCCGGCCAGCGCCAGCGCCGTCACGACCGCGGGCCGCACTGCGCGCCTCGATCTCTCGGCGGATTCCACGAACGGTCGCATCACTGCATCCCTCCGCGCGTCGGCACGGGGACCGGCTCGAGGTCGGGCCGCTCACTCTCGGGCACGAGGTCCATTGCGGCTGCCGCCTCGTCCTCGATCCAGTCGTTCACGGCGCGGATGGCGTTCGGGAGACTCTCCCACGAGCCCTCGATGTCCGCCAGCCAGGCGGCTTCGACGGGAAAGCTCGTGCGCTGGATGTCCTGCCAGATTCCGGCACCCTCGTCCGCGTCTCCGATCGCGTCGTTCAGTTCCTCGATCCGCTCGCGGGCTTCGCGGATCTCGGTCAGCCGGTCCTGATCCGGGCTATCCATGTCCTCGAGCTGCTCCTCCGCGGTCTCCAAGGCGTTGTCGGCCTGACCGAGCGCTCGCTGGGCCAGCGTGGCGGGGGCCCACAGGCGGTAGCTCTCCATCGAGGCGTCGTTGCGGGCCATGATCTCGGCCCGCGTCAGTTCGCCGCGCGGGTCGAGGATGACCTCGAAATTCCGGACCGCCGTCTCGCTCACGGCCTCTCCGTCCGCATCCTGCAGCGTGACGCGCGCACGATAGGTGCCGGGCATCACACGCGGACCGGCTGGCCACCACTCGCCGTCCTCGTCCTGCATGGCCATGCGGAGATCCCAGGCGCCGCGGTTGAGGCCCGGCTGGAGCTCGTCGATCTCGAACTCCCGGAGCGGCACGCCCCCCGGGCCGTCGAGGATCACGACGCTGGCGTTCGTGGCCTGTTCGGCCATCGCCTCGCCCACCCAGATCTGGATCAGCGCCTCGTCGCTCTCCCCGTTCTCGGCCTCCCAGATGCCCGGCGTCCACTGCTGCGGCCGGTAGGAGTTGAAGCTGTACGCGGGAGAGATCGGTGCCAGCGCGAACACCTCGGCGCCCGAGGCGTCCTGCTCGAGCATCGTCGGCGTCAGCATCTCCAGCGCACCGATGTCGTCCAGGATCCAGATCCCCCGACCGTGCGTGCCCAGGATCAGGTCGTTGTCCCGCGGGTGGACGTCGATGTCGTCCACGGGCACCGTCGGAAGGCCCGCCTCCAGCTCGGTCCAGCTGTCCCCCTCGTCGATGCTCATCCAGACGCCGAGTTCGTTGCCGACGAAGAGCAGATCATGGTTCCTGTGATGCTGGGCGATCGCGTTCAGCGAGTTCCGCGGCAGCCCGGACTCGATCTCCTCCCAGCTCTCCCCGTAGTCCCGGGTGCGGTAGAGGTGCGCATCGAAATCGCCGTCGCGGTGCCCGTCGAAGGCGACATAGGCCGTGCCGGCGTCGCCGCGCGAGGCCACGATTCGCGTGATGTACGTGAAGGGCGGCACGTCCGGCACGTTGTCGGTGACGTCCATCCAGGCCTCGCCGCCGTCGCGCGTGACCATCAGGCGCCCGTCGTCGGAACCGGTCCAGAGGACGTCCATGTCCACCGGGGACTCGGCGATCGCGGTGATGTTGCCGTAGTTGGACTGCCCGTCGTTCCGGGAGCGCTGCGGCTCCGCGCCCGGCACGCCCATGATCTCGAGCGTGTCGCGGTCGATCGCGAAGGTGTTGTCGCCGCTGATGGCGTCCCACGTGATGCCGAGGTCGGTGGACTTCGACAGGTAGTTCGCGCCGACGTAGACGGTGTTCGGATCGTGGGAGGACACGATGATCGGCGTGTTCCAGTTGAAGCGCCGGCCCTCGAAGTCGGCGTCCTCCGGGAAGCCCGGCCGCGCGCTGATCCGCTCGAGCGTCCAGGTGTCGACACGGCTCACGTTTCCGCCCTGCGACTCGGCGAACATGAAGCGGCCCAGCTGGTCCTGGAACTGGGTGAAGAAGCCGTCGCCCCCGTGGATGTTGTACCAGTCGCGCGTCCGGATCCCGGGCGATGCCCACGTGTCCGACGGAGCGCACCAGGAGCCGTTGTCCTGCAGTCCGCCGCACACCGTGTACGGGACGCTCATGTCCACGCCCACCTCGTAGAACTGCGCGACGGGCAGATTCCGGAACTGGTACCAGGAGTCGGAGCCGTCCCAGGAGATCGACATCCCGCCGTCGCTCCCGAGCAGGAGGTGCTCGGGGTTCACCGGGTTGATCCACAGCGCGTGGTGGTCGAGATGCACGCCGCGCGACGCGTCGTCGGTGAAGGTCTCTCCGCCATCGTCGGTGCGATACAGGTTCACGCCGCCCAGGTAGATCCGGTCGTTGTCGAGCGGGTCCACCCGGATCTGCGAGTAGTACATCGGGCGAGAGTTCGTCGTGTTGATGTGCTCCCAGGTGTCCCCGCCGTCCGTCGACCGGTACA
>DATFJS010000319.1:0-3833 GCA_035269045.1 Longimicrobiales bacterium
TTGCCGCGCTTCGCGCCACGCCGGACCGGTTGCTGGCGGACCTCGAGCTGTGCGGCCTGCTGTTCGAGTCGCTGGTGATCAGGGACGTCCGGGTGCACGCCCAGGCGTCGGATGCGCGCGTCCTTCACTACCGGGACAATACAGGCCTGGAGGTGGACGCCATCGTCGAAGCGGCCGACGGGCGATGGGGCGCGTTCGAGGTCAAGCTCGGAACGGGGGCCGTCGACTCGGCCGCAGAGAGTTTGCTGAAGTTCGCCGATCGGGTCGACACGGCTCGAAGCGGGTCGCCCGCCGTGCTCGCGGTCGTCACGGCAACCGGGCTCGCGTATCAGCGCGAGGACGGTGTTGCGGTGGTGCCGATCGGGTCGCTCGGGCCCTGACGGAGGCGAGCCGCCCCACCGATCAGGCCTCGACGATCTCCTCGGTGATCGGGGGAGGGACAGGGTCACCATGCGCTTCGAGGCTCTCGACGTGGAGGGCGATGGCCTCGGGGGCGTTCTCGACGGCCTCGTCGCGGGACGCAGCGGGCTGGGCATGCATCGAAGCTGGATTCGGGACAGGGGCGACGAAACCGACACAGGGAGTCTCGGCCCGTGGCCCGGGCGCTCCGATGGCCGGTCGCGCCTTGCTCGTCAGGGTCCGCCTGGCCGATGCTGCAGGCATGACCGGCTCCGACCACACCCCCGCCGAGATCACGGCCGACGACGACGGCCACCTCTCCATCTCCTTCCAGAACGCGGTCTCCGCGATCGGACGGATCGTCGCCCCTGGTGAGACCGAGCGGCTCGAAGGCCTGGCCGACACGAGCCCCAACGAGGCCCGCCGCGTGCTCGACGAGGTTCTGCTCCATCACCCACCCTCGGGGGAGCAAGCCGAGGCGGTGCTTCGCGTGGCTCGGGCCTACGGGGAGCGCCGCTTCATCCGGTCGATGGAGCGCCACGCGCCGCCCGACGTCCGCGAGCGAACCGAGCGCTGGGCCCGCGACCGCATCCGCCGACGCATCGCGCGTCGCGGGGTCGAGCGCGAAGCCGGCGCCCCCTTCGACTCACGCGCCCGGAGCCTCGGTGGCGACGTACCCGACGCGGAGGTCCGGATCGTGCATGCGGCGATCAGGCTGTTCGACGGCACGGTGCCCGGCGCCCCCGACGACGGGACCCACCCGGACGTGGTGGAGTCGCTCGGCCCCTCCGCGCGTGCCCGGATGCACGCGGAGGTCGAGTCCGAGGGCTTCGTCGATGCCCACGGCAACTACCTCGACCGTGGCGAGGCGAGCCTCGTGACCGGGGTCGCCGGCGAGTCCAGTGAGGTGGCGGGCACCGTGCAGGGTGGACCGCTTCGACGGGTGCAGGAGGAGACGCTCACCCGGCCGCCCCTCGACGCGGACGGCGTGTCGCTGGACGACGAGGACGAGGCCGACGCGCTGGACTTCCTGGAGCAGTTCCGGGTGGATCGGTCGCTGTAGGGGCGAGGTCCATCACCATGCCCGGCGGTAGGTACGACTCCTCGAAGACGCGCGTCGCCCCTTTCTTCGACCACCTCCTGGAGCGCGACCCCACGGGCGCGGACTGGCTCGGCCCACTGCTCGCGCTGCCCGAGTACGGATCCGGACGGGCCTCGGTCCCCGCCTCCCTCGGCGAGCTCCACGACCATGCCTGGGGGGACAGCGAGCGGGCGCTCGACCCGCCCGCGTCCCTGCTCCGCTGGCTGGTGCGCAACCTGAAGTGCCCGTCGTCGATGAAACGGGACCAGCTCCGCCCCGAGCGCCGCGATCTGATCGACGGGGACGTCGAGCGCATCGGCGAGGGCCTCCGGCTGCTCGACGATGGCCCCGGCGGCCGGTCGTGGTACGTGATGGAAGGTCCCAGCTATCCGGACGCGTACCTCGCGACCTCGGACGCGGTGATCGTGATCGAGGGGAAGCGAACGGAGCGAGGCCCGACGACCGCGACCACCTGGATGCCCGTCCGCCTCCAGATGCTCCGGCATCTCGACGCGGCCTTCGAGATCGCGGGACCACGCACCCTGCTCGGATTCTTCATGGTGGAGGGTCCGGCAGACGGCTCACTGCCCGAGGTGTGGCGGGAGGCGTGCGCGCAGACGCTCGATCCAGAGCTGCTCGAGCGGAGTCTGCCGCATCGATCGCCGGAAGAGCGGCAGTGGATCGCGGAGGCGTTCCTGGGCGCGGTGACGTGGCAGCGGGCCGCGGAGGTGCTGGGGCTACCCGACGGGGTGTTGCCGGACGAGGTGTGAAGCGGCCCGTCGATCAAGGCTGTCAGATCCCCAGGTCCTCGAACAGGGCCTCGGCGGAGTCGAACTGCTCGACGTCGATGCCGTCCTCGCTCTGCCGCAGCACGCGCCGGGTCTCTTCGTTGAAGCTCCGGATCGGGAAGGGCATTCCGCGCTCCAGCACCACCTGGCGATAGAACAGGCCGATCGCCTGCGAGGCCGTGAGGCCGCAGTCGCGCAGGATGCGCTCGGCTTCGTCCTTGAGTTCGGGCTCCATGCGGGCGCGGGCGGTGGTGGTCTTGCTCATGTTCGGCTCCTCTCAGATGGCTCGTAGCCTGAACGTAGCACGATACGGGCTACATCGGAGAGAATGAGCGAGAGATGCCGACCTGGAGAAGGAATCTGAGAGCCAGCCGCGGGCGATGGGATGACCGAGTGGGCCGGACCTGCGGCGGCTTCGAAGACATCGACACGGGCCCCAGGCTCGAGTCGGACGCGTTGTGCCACGGACTACTCGAGTCCGAGTTCGTAGCGGACTTCGCTCCATGGGATCACCGCGTCCGGGTTACGTCGATGCCTGGCCAGGCGTTCGGACACGAACTGGCGCTGCTCGTCCGTGATGGGAGCTCCGAGGCCGCGGGCTGGATTCGCCGCGCTGCCGGTCGATGACCCATCCACGTCGCTCCAGGATCTTCACCAGCGCCCGGCCCGAGAGGACGGGAAGGCGGCCCACCGGTCAGGCCTCGACGATCTCCTCGGTGATCGGAGGCGGGACGGGGTCACCATGGGCTTCGAGGCTCTCGACGTAGAGAGCGATGGCCTCGCGGGCGTTCGCGACGGCCTCGTCGCGGGTCGCTCCCTGCGTCACGCACCCCGGCAGGGACGGCACTTCGGCGACGAAGATGCCGTCCTCGTCCTGTTCGATCAGGACGCGGTATTTCATGCGGGAAGCGGCTGGGTGTGCATGCATCGAAGCTAGACTCGGGTCCGGGGAGACGAAAGCGACACCTCAAGCCTCACGTTCCGGGCTGGGCGACGGCATAGCGGGACGCGCACGGCTCCGACTCGCTGTCACACCCCCATGCGATTCTTTCGGTGTCAATCGATGACCCCGCCGAAGGAGAGCCCGCCCATGAACACCCGCGTCCTGCTCGACCACGAACCAGTTGCCGACGGAGGATTCCTCGTCCGCGCCCTGCTCTTCATCGAGGGCGAGCCGCCGCCCTCCGACGGCCGGACCGCCATCAACCTCTCGCTCGTACTCGACCGGTCGGGGTCCATGATGGGCGAGCCCCTGGCGGCCGCGAAGGACGCGGCCGCCACACTCGTGCGTCGGCTGGACCCGACGGACACCGTCAGCGTGGTCGCGTACGATCAGCGTGTACGGGACATCGCGCCCCCGGCCCGGGGCGACGACCAGGCGCTCGTCAGCGAGGCGATCGCGCAGATCGAGTCGGGCGGCACGACCAACCTGAGCGGCGGCTGGCTGCGCGGCCGTGATCTGGTGGCGGACGGGCTTCTGGACGGCGGCGTGAACCGCGTCATGCTCCTTACCGACGGGCTCGCGAACGAGGGCATCACCGACCCCGCGACCCTGATCGGCCTCT
>DATFJS010000320.1:0-2089 GCA_035269045.1 Longimicrobiales bacterium
GTGCCGGATGGCGCAGAGGGGTTGGAGCGGCTGCGTGCGGCCGCGGCCGGTTGGTACGATCTGGTCATCACCGACGCGGTCATGCCTCACGTGTCCGGCCAGGAACTGCTCGCGGAAGCGCGCCGCACCGACCCGACGGTCGCCTGCGTGCTGATGTCCGGTCACACCCGGGTCGACGTCCCTTCGGACCTGGAGGGGCTGCGGTTCCTGGAGAAGCCGTTCTCGACGTCCACGCTGTCCGACGCGATTCACGAGGCGCTCGGGCGTCACGCGCCGGGGACCGTCTGACGCAGGGGAACCGGGGACCGTCTGACGCACGGGAACGGAGCCGGGTCCGGGGCCGAGTGCCCCTCGTTGCGCATGCGCGTCAGACGCTCGCTACCGATCCCCCGTCCACCCTGTAGTTGGCACCGTTCACGAAGGATGCCCGTTCGGAGCAGAGGAAGGCCACGACCGGCCCGACCTCGGCGATCCGGCCCGGCCGGCCGAGCTCGATGTGGGGACGGTCTTCCTCCAGGAAGTCGTCGACGACCGTCTCGACCGGCTCGCCCTCGGCCTCGGCGGCCTCCTCCATCATCGTTTCCACCAGTGGGGTCATGATGAAGGCCGGGCTCACCGTGTTCACGAGGACTCCGTCCCTGGCGTATGCCTTGGACAGCCCCTTGGTGAAGTTGTCGAGCGCGCCCTTGGTGGCGCTGTAGGGAAGCATGTCCGGATACGGCTGCGTTCCGTTCTCGGAGGAGATGTTGACGATCCGGCCCCACCCCTGCTCGCGCATGTGCGGCACGACCCGTCGCGTGAGATCCACCACCGCGAAGAGGTTGAGTTCGAAGACGTCGCGCCACGTGTCGACCGAGGCCTCGTCGAAGCGCCCGGCTTCTCCCACGGTACCGGCGTTGTTGACGAGGATGTCGACGCCCCCGAACCGTTCGAGGGTCCGCTCCACCAGGGTCTCGCGGTCGTCGTCTCGGGTGAGATCCGCGGGGACCGCCATCACCTCGGCCACGCCGACCGCCTTCTCGCGCAGCTCCTCGGCAGTCGCCTGCAGTTCGTCCTCCGTGCGCGCACAGACGACGACATGGCAGCCTTCCCGGACGAGCGCGTCCGCCACCCCCCGTCCGATTCCCCTGCTCCCGCCCGTTACGATGGCGATGCGCCCCGCGATCCCGAGATCCACCTGACCTCCTCCGTACCCTGCGTTATCGGCACCTTCTCGACTTGATGCGTGCGGTGAAGCGTACGCCCGAGGAGGGCCCGTGGTCCGCTACCTCGTGTGAGGTACGGGCCCGTGCGGAACGGCCTGCGACGTCCAGTGTTTGTGGAGATATAGACTGGACAAGCTCACCACGATGCGGGGCGGTTACGCGCGCCGTCTCGATACATGTCATGGAGTCCCCGATGGCCGACGCACATTCCGACTCGTCCTCTTCTCCCCGAACCGGCGGGTACGGTGCTTCCCCCGGTCGCTTCGCGCCGATCGACGAGGACGGATCCCTGGACGGGCACCGCTATCTGATCATCGGCGGTGCCGGTGGGATCGGCAGCGCGCTGGCGCGTCGGCTGGCCGGCCGTGGGGCGAACCTGACCCTGGCGGGACGGTCCCCGGAGCCGCTGCAGGAACTCGCCGATGAACTCGGCGCCGAGGCCGTGACCCTGAACGCCAGGGACTTCGACGCGGTCGCCGACGTGGTGTCCGACCTCACGAAGGATGGTCCGCTGCATGGTGCCGCGAACTGCGTGGGGTCGATCGTGCTCAAGCCCGCCCACATGATCTCCCGGGACGACTTCGACGAGGTCCTCGGGCAGAATCTCGTCAGCGCCTTCGCGCTCGTGCGGGCGATGGGTCGGCACGCCACCCGTCAGGAGGATGGGGCGTCGGTGGTGCTGGTCTCCACCACCGCTGCGCGGGTCGGACTGCCGAATCACGACGTGATCGCCGCGGCGAAGGCCGGCGTGGAGGGACTCGCCCGATCTTCGGCCGCCACCTACGTCGAGGGCGGGCTGCGCGTGAACGTCGTGGCTCCGGGACTCGTGGACACGCCGCTGGCCGCACGGATCACCGGGAACGACAAGGCGCTGAAGGCCTCCG
>DATFJS010000321.1:0-11733 GCA_035269045.1 Longimicrobiales bacterium
CAGGCGGCCCTCGAGATGCCCGGTGTCGCTGGCCATCTTCCGATCGCCGGCGAGCTTCTCGCTGATGCGCGGGATCATCCCGAGGATCGGCACGTCGCCCGTGGCCCGCTGGATGTCTTCCCGGGTGTGGACCGTATCGTCCATGTGTTCGCGCGTGAAGGCGATCCCCACGCCCAGTACCACACCCAGCAGCGCGCCGAGAATCAGATTCAGCAGCGTTCGTGGGTGCACCGGCTCCGGCGGCAGGATCGCCGGATCGACCACCCGAACCGATGGATCCTCGATCGCCGCGGCGATGCGGGCCTCCTCGAGACGGTTCGACAGCAGACTGTAGACGGACCCCAGCACCTCCGTCTCACGCGTCAGGCGGTACTGCTCGACGCGCTGCTCCGGAATCCGCTCCAGTTCCTGCTGGAAGCCGGCGAGCTGCTGGTCGAGGTTGCCGACCTGCGAGTTCAGGCTTCGGAGGTAGCCGAGCGCGAGGTCGCGGAGCTGGTCCTCGATGCCCTGGATCTGCTCCGTGAGGTTCTGGACCTCCTGGTCGGCCGGCAGCCGACGCTCCAGCAGCTGCGTGCGCTGGGTCGAGAGCGTGTTGAGCTGGCTGAGAAGCTGACCTACGCCCTGGTTCTGGAGCAGGGGAGGGAAGGCGATCAGACGGCGATAGGGGGAGGGGGCCATCGGATCTCCCGACTGGGCCTGCTGCTCGACCTCGTCCACGAGATCCTGCAGCGTCTGCCGATCGTTCTCGACCTGGAGGCGCTGTGCCTGGAGGTTGGCGAGCTGCGTCACCTGAGCGTCCGCCTCGGCTCCGAGGCTGACCACCTGCTCGCCCTGCTCGTAGGCCACGAGGGTGTCCTCGGCCGCGGCCAGCTGGCGCTGGAGCGTGTCGATCTGCTCGACCAGGAAGTCGACCGTCGAGCGTGCCTGCGTGGTCTGTACCGCCTGGCGTCGGTCGATGAAGCTCGCCGCCAGCAGGTTCGGCACCTCGGCTACCCGGATCGTGTCGGTCGATTCGTACCGCAGCGTCACGATCGAAGCGTCGCGGTTCGGGCGCGAGACGTTCAGGTTCGCCCGCAGGCGCTGCACGGCCCGGGCGAAGGTGACCACCTCGAGGTGGATCTCATCGTACCGGAAGGCAGGCTCCGACATCAGGAAGCTCGCGCCGGGGATCGTGCCTCGCTCCGTGCGCGACACCTGCCCGAAGTCCTCCCCGGTCTCCGCGTCCGTGATGGAAAAGCTCTCTTCGGATCGAACGAGGCGGTAGGTCGCGGCAGGCGACCACGGCTCGATGAAGAGGTCGTTGATGATCGCGGCACGCGCGACGCCCTTCGGGAGGATCGGAGTCAGCTTCAGACCGAGCGAGTCCACGACCTCCTCGGCGAGAATCCGGCTGCGTAGCACCTC
The DNA here is from genome assembly GCA_035269045.1 of Longimicrobiales bacterium. Lineage (GTDB taxonomy): Bacteria > Gemmatimonadota > Gemmatimonadetes > Longimicrobiales > Gaopeijiaceae > Gaopeijia. The sequence goes on from DATFJS010000321.1 coordinate 1,405, forward strand.
CATCTCGGTCTCCACCTCGGACGCGGAGGAGATGTCCTGGAGCACGTCGAGCACCGGGACGTTGGGGCCGGTGTCCTCTTCGATCCGCACGGTTGCGGTGGACTCCCAGATGGGGACCGTGTAGAACGAGTATGCGTACGCCCCGCCGACGGTCAGAAGCAGGGTCAGCGCCAGGATCACCCAGTTTCGAACCAGGACGTTCCAGACGTCCCGGAGGTTGATCTCGTCGTCGACCGCGCCGCGTCCGGCACCGTTGAGCGAAGGCTGTTCCTGATTCATTGAGCCCCTGGAACCGAAAGGCGACCGAGTCGGAGGCGAGGTGCGGCGCAAAAGGCAACCACGACGTCCCGCCAGAGTTGTCGTTAACTTAATCCGTTCTCATTCGAACATGCACCATGACCTGCGAACGCCGATGTTGTCCGATACCCTCCCCCGCAGACACGGATTGCTCCCGCGATGAGCACCCTCGACCGGACTGACACGAGCAGCCCGCCGGCGTCCGATCCCGTCATGCTCGGGGTCGTGGGCCTCGGGTACGTGGGCCTTCCTCTGGCCATCGAGGCGGCGAAAGCCGGTTTCAGGGTCATCGGGCTGGACGTCGACGGCGATGTCGTCGATGGGATCACCGCGGGTCGGAGTCATATCCAGGACGTACCGGACGCAGATGTCGGAGCGCTGGTGGAGGCCGGAGTCCTCGAGGCAACTCTGGACTCGGAACGCCTGTCCGAGTGCTCCGCCGTCTCGATCTGCGTTCCCACACCGTTGGGCAAGACCGGAGACCCGGACGTCAGCTACGTTGTCGCGGCGACCGACGCCGTCGCGCGCGCGCTCCGGCCAGGTCAGCTGATCGTACTCGAATCGACGACCTATCCGGGTACGACGCGCGAGGTGGTACTACCCGCGCTCGAGGCGGAGGGCGGGACGGTGGGCGAGGACTTCTACCTGTGCTTCAGTCCGGAGCGCGTCGATCCCGGTAACGAGATCTGGCACACCCGGAACACGCCGAAGGTGATCGGGGGAGTCACTCCGGCCTGCACGAAGGCTGGAATCGCACTGTATGAGAGGATCGTCGATACCGTCGTGCCGGTGAGCTCGACCGAGGCGGCGGAACTCACGAAGATCCTGGAGAATACGTTCCGGGCGGTGAACATCGGACTCGTGAACGAGATCGCGATGATCGCGGACCGGCTCGGGATCGATATCTGGGAGGTGATCGAGGCCGCGGACACGAAGCCGTTCGGCTTCATGAAGTTCACGCCCGGACCGGGGCTGGGGGGGCACTGCATCCCGATCGACCCCCATTATCTGGCGTGGAAGATGCGTTCACTGAATTTCAAGACCCGGTTCATCGACCTCGCGGGCGAGATCAATCGGGACATGCCGCGCTTCGTGGTGGACAAGGTTCGGGAGGCACTCAACCGCTCACAGAGGGCTGTAAACGGCTCGAGGGTGCTCGTCCTGGGCGCTGCCTACAAGCGGGACATCGACGATGTCCGGGAGTCGCCGGCGCTCGACATCCTGAGCCTCCTCGCATCGGATGGCGCCAGCATCGCCTACCACGATCCTCACGTCTCCGAGGTGGAGGTCCAGATGTCCGGAGGAGGCCCCCCGAGGACACTTGCCTCGGTCGCGCTGACCGACGACGAGATTTCGTCGGCGGACTGCGTCGTGATCGTGACCGACCACTCCACGGTCGATTACGCCCGCGTCGCGAGCCGGGCGAAGGCACTCGTCGATACGCGCCACGCGGTGCGAAACCGGGCTGTGGAGCCATTGACCGGAGGGGATCCCAGCGGCTGGGTGGTCAAGAGTTGAGTTCCGGCCTCCCGCAGTTTCCCGACGCCACGTGAGATCACCCCACCCGGAACGCAGTTCGGCGTCGACAGGCGAATCGCGACGTCGCTCCTGTGCCCGTCCGCCCCATCCAGTGTCCGCTCGAATTCATACGTCGGAATAGATTGATGACGCGTTATCACAAGACCCACCTCGACCAGCTCGAATCCGAAGCGATCTACGTGATGCGGGAGGTCGCGGCGCAGTTCGAGCGCCCGGTCCTCCTGTTTTCCGGGGGCAAGGACTCGATCACCATGGTGCACCTGGCCCGGAAGGCCTTCCACCCGGCGCGGATCCCCTTCCCGCTGATGCACGTGGACACCGGCCACAACTTTCCCGAGACGATCGAGTTTCGGGATCAGCTCGTGGAAGACGTCGGCTGCGACCTGATCGTGAGCCACGTCCAGGACGCGATCGACGCCGGCAAGGTGGTGGAGGAGACGGGCCCGCACGCGAGCCGGAATGGTCTGCAGACGGTGGCCCTCCTCGACGGCCTCAAGGAGCACCGGGTGGACGCCGCGCTCGGGGGCGGCCGTCGCGACGAGGAGAAGGCGCGCGCCAAGGAGCGTTTCTTCAGCCACCGCGACCGCTTCGGGCAGTGGGACCCCAAGAACCAGCGCCCCGAGCTCTGGAACCTCTTCAACGGCAGGAAGGCGCCGGGCGAGCACTTCCGCGTCTTCCCGATCAGCAACTGGACCGAGATGGACGTCTGGCAGTACGTCGCGCGGGAGAACATCCCGCTCCCCTCACTCTACTTCGCGCACGAGCGCGAGGTGGTGGTGCGAGACGGAGTGATGCTCGGGAAGACAGACTTCCTGTATCCGGTGGAGGGAGAGGAGAGCGAACGCCGGACGATCCGCTTCCGGACGATCGGGGACGCGACCTGCACGGGGGCGATTTCGTCGGACGCCGCGAGCGTCGAGGACATCATTGCCGAGGTTGCGGCCGCGCGCGAAACCGAGCGGGGTCAGCGCTCGGACGACAAGCGCTCCGAAGCCGCGATGGAAGACCGCAAGCGGCAGGGGTACTTCTGATGGGGCCGAGCGCAGGAGAAGGGCGATGAGCACCGATGCCGGGACGATGCACCGCGACATGGACCTCCTGCGCTTCACCACGGCGGGCAGCGTGGACGACGGGAAGTCGACCCTGATCGGGCGACTGCTCTACGACACCAAGTCGATCTTCGAGGATCAGCTGGAGGCGGTCGAGCGCGCGAGCCGTACGCACGGCGAGGAGGAGACCAACCTCGCGCTGCTGACCGACGGCCTTCGTGCGGAGCGCGAGCAGAAAATCACGATCGACGTGGCCTACCGATACTTCGCGACGCCCAAGCGGAAGTTCATCATCGCGGACACGCCGGGGCACGTGCAGTACACGCGCAACATGGTGACCGGGGCCAGCACCGCGGAGCTCGCGATCATCCTGATCGACGCGCGGAAGGGCGTGCAGACGCAGTCGAAGCGGCACGGGTTCATCGCGAGCCTGCTCGGCATCCCACACGTGGTGGTGGCGATCAACAAGATGGACCTGGTCGACTGGCGGGAGGACACGTTCGACGAGATCATGGTCGAGTACCGGGAGTTCTGCGAGAAGCTGGACGTCACCGACCTGACCTTCATCCCGATGTCCGCTCTGCTGGGCGACAACGTGGTGGACGAGAGCACGAACATGCCGTGGTACCACGGCTCGACGCTGCTCCACCACCTCGAGAACGTGAACGTCGGGACGAGCCGGAACCTGCGGGACTTCCGCTTTCCGGTGCAGACGGTGATCCGACCGGATCAGACCTTCCGCGGGTTCGCCGGGCGAGTGGCCTCGGGCACGATCACGCCCGGGGAGGAGATCCTGGTGCTGCCGGGCGCGACGCGCACGAAGGTCCGCACCATCGAGACCTTCGACGGTCCGCTCAAGGAAGCCTCGGCCGGTGACTCGATCGTCATCACCACCGACGACGAGGTCGACTGCAGCCGCGGTGACACCATCGTCCGCGTGAACAACATCCCGACCTCCAGCACCGAGATCGACGCGATCCTCTGCTGGATGAGCGATACGCCGCTGGAGGTGGGCCGCGAGTACGCGCTGCTGCACGGCACCGCCGAGCACAAGTGCGTGGTCGACAACCTGAACTACCGCATCAACGTCGACACGCTGCACCGCGAGGACGTCGAACAGCTGGGGCTGAACGACATCGGGCGCGTGCAGATCGAGACGGCCCAGCCGCTCTACTTCGACCCGTACACGAACAACCGCCACACGGGCGGCTTCGTGATCGTGGATTCGCGCGACAACGTGACGGTGGGCGCGGGGATGATCCGGAGCGAGGTCCGGGAGGCGCCCCGCCCCTCACGAGCGGGCCACGAGAAGGCGGATGGGCAGGCGGATGGTGGCCCGGCCCGCGGGAAGTCACCGAACGTGGTCTGGGAGTCCTGGAACATCCCGCGCGAGAAGCGTCAGGAACGCCACGGGCATCCTGCCAGGGTCGTGTGGTTCACGGGGATCAGCGGGGCGGGGAAGAGCACGATCGCCCGGGACCTGGAGAAGCACCTGTGGGCGGAGGGGAGACAGACCGTGATCCTCGACGGGGATCAGGTGAGACACGGGCTGTGCGGGGATCTCGGGTTCAGCGCCGAGGATCGGAGTGAGAACATCCGAAGGGTGGGTGAGGTCGCTCGGCTGTTCTACGAGGCGGGCTTCATCGTGTTGTGCACGTTCGTGTCGCCGTACCGTGCGGATCGCGAGCGAGTACGGGCTCTCTTCCCGGAGGGCGACTTCGTCGAGGTCTTCGTCGACGTGGACGTCGACACGGCGGGTCGACGGGATCCCAAGGGGCTCTATGCGAGGCAACGGAGGGGCGAAGTGACGGGTCTGCCCGGCCTCGACGCCGCCTACGAGGCTCCTCGCGACGCGCTTCGCATCGACACGGGCTCCGTTCCGGTGCGCCGCGCGGTGGCGATGGTGCTCGAACGCATCGCCGTCGGCGTGTGAGGGCCATCGGGACCGCGCTCGTGCTCGGCGACGGTCTCGGTTGCGCGTGGTCCGGTCGGGTTGAGTGCTCGCCGGATTCGGTGGACCTTTCGGACAGCCGTAGCCCCCGCCACACCTACTGAATCCAGGACACATGAACGTCTCTGTTGTCGGAACCGGATACGTCGGCCTCGTCGCCGGCGCCTGCCTGGCCGAGTCCGGCCACCTCGTCACCTGCGTCGACATCGACGCCGACAAGGTCCGGAAGCTGCGCGAGGGCATCATCCCGATCTACGAGCCGGGTCTGAAGCCACTGGTCGAGCGGAACGTCGAGGAGGACCGTCTGTTGTTCACGACCGATCTCGACGAAGCGGTGAAGGGAGCCTACGTGATCTTCATCGCGGTCGGCACGCCGCCGGACGAGGACGGCTCGGCCGACCTGCAGCACGTCCTGAAGGTGGCGGAGGGGATCGGCCGGGCGATGGACGGCGAGCGGGTGGTGATCACGAAGTCGACGGTGCCGGTGGGCACGGCCGCGAAGGTGCGCGAGGCGATCGAGGCGGAGACGGACCACCCGGTGCACGTCTGCTCGAACCCGGAATTCCTGAAGGAGGGGGCCGCGGTCGACGACTTCATGAAGCCGGACCGCGTCGTGATCGGCGTCGACCACCCGAAGGCGGAGGAGGCGCTGCGCGAGCTGTACGCGCCCTTTCTCCGCACCGGCAATTCGCTGCTGGTGATGGATGTGCCGGCGGCCGAGATCACGAAGTACGCCGCGAACGCGATGCTCGCCACGCGCATCTCCTTCATGAACGCGATCGCGCACCTCTGCGAGAAGACGGGCGCGAGCGTGGACTCGGTGCGGGCCGGCGTAGGGTCGGACACGCGGATCGGCTCGAGCTTCCTGTTCCCGGGGGCGGGCTACGGGGGGTCCTGTTTTCCGAAAGACGTGAAGGCCCTGGTCCGCACGATGAACGAACTCGGCGCGCCGGCGCAGATCCTGGAGGCCGTCGAGGAGGTCAACGAGAATCAGAAGCGAGTCCTGCTGGATCGCATCGTCGATCGCTTCGGCGAGGACCTCTCGGGACGCACCTTCGGCGTCTGGGGGCTCAGCTTCAAGCCGAACACCGACGACATGCGCGAGGCGCCGTCCCTGGTGACGATCGCCGGGCTACTCGACCGGGGCGCGAGGGTCGTGGCGCACGACCCGGAGGCGATGGAGGAGGCAGAGCGCATTCTCGGCGACTCGATCGAGTACCGTGAGCGCGAGTACGATGTGCTGGACGGTGCGGACGCGCTGGTGATCCACACGGAGTGGCTTCAGTACCGCCGGCCGAACCTCGAGAAGGTGAAGGCCGCACTGAAGCACCCCGTGGTGTTCGACGGGCGCAATCTGTACGACCCGACGAAGATGGGGGGGCTGGGCTTCGAGTACGTCAGTATCGGGCGGCGGCCCGTCGGGGACGCCTTCTGACGCCGCATGGTTCCGTGGGCTCACCGACCCCACATCAGCATCAGTCCCAGCCGCACGTTCCCCTCCCACGAGGGGTCCTCCTGAAGGAACAGGCGGTTGTGGCGACCGCCCACCTCGACGGTGCCGCTCAGGCGCAGGTCGCGCACCGCGCGCTCGTGCACCAGACGTCCGACGAGTTCGACGTCGTAGCCCTCGTCGCCCAGCGGCTCGCCCAGGATTTCAGTGTACGCATCGGTGTTGAACCGCACACGTTCGAACTGCACGGCGGTTCGCGTCTCACGGGCGAATGCGAACTCCAGAAACTGCCCGTCGCCCCCCGGGCCCACCATGGCTCCCAGCAGCTGGCCGCGGCTGGTGTGGCCCTCGCGAACCTGGGCATGTGTGTACGCGATGTGGCGGACGCCGTCCTCGTCCGTCGTCAGCGGGCGTGAGTTCCGGGTGCTGCCGGTCTCGATGTGCAGGGACAGCCGGCCGCCTGCGGCGTCGACCACCTGTCGGAGTCCCGCCGTGCGTCCGGACCCCTTCTCCGGCTCGAGCAGCAACTGGGTGAGGTTCCGGTTGTAGTCGTCCTTGAGCCACTCGGCCCACACGCTGAGACCGACGTCCTCGTCGGCCCACGCCACCCAGAGATTGCCGATCCCGTTCCCTCTGGAGTTGCCCTCGGGCTCCTGGGCGGGAAGCTGGATATATCGGAAAGCGGATCCGAGGCCGAAGTCGTCGAGGTCCTGATGGTGGAGCGACGAGAAGCCCACGCTCAGTCCGGGCAGGGGACCGGGGGCCCACGACACGGTGAACCCCGCCATCACCCGGTTCTCCGCTTCCGTCGAGAGCGCGAACCAGTCCGACGAGGTGAGCCACGCGTAGATCAGGTTGAAGTCGACCGCCCCCACGGCACCGAGGTCGAACGGCTGTTCGGTCCGCAGGCCGACCCGCGGAAGCGAGGCCTGCTGGCCGGAAAGGAGCAGCGGGTAGCGGAGCGACGGTCCCCACCGAACGGGCTCGGCGTCCAGACCGACGGAGAGCCCCGAGAAATGGAGGCGCACCCCGGACCGACCCGCGCCGATCAGCGCGAAGGCATCGGGACCGAACCGGAAGGGGAGATCGATGGGGCGCCACTGGTATCCGTACTGCCGGGCGCCGGGCAGCGAGGAGGACGGGATGGCCACGTCATCATTCTGGTGCCACGCGACCTCCGGCATGACCCGGACTTCGAGTGGGCCGTGTCGCCAGAGCACGCCCGCCGACGCCGAGATCACCGCACCAACGGCCGGTGCCGCCAGGCCGTCCGGCCGGGACGACGCCTGCGAGGACGTCCAGCCGGTATTCACCCATCCGCCCACCTCCAGCTGGCAGAACGGGTCCCCACGTCGGCCCGTCGTCCATGCACCGGGCGGAACGGTTCGATTGGCGCCGACATCGCCATGCCAGAGGGGCCGAACCATCGAGCACGGGCGCCCTTCCACCTCGTCGGGGACGGCGGTCTGGGCCGACGCCGGCCCGGCGGTGCCGACGTGGACGAGAAGGAGCAGCCCGGGCAGAAGGCGGATCGAGATCCTCGTGGCATCGATCATCAGATGGAGGTCGGGGGTCATCATGCTCGAGTGGGTGGGACGCACCGGAGGGCGCCGCCGAAGGTACTCCGCGCCGACCTCCAGGGACAATCTGGTGGTCGGGCGGTGGCCTGCGTACTCCGCGAGGTGACGCGGGGTGGTGGAAGCCGGCCGCGATGATGACATTCAGATGATCCGACGCGAATACACGGGTAGCGAGGGACGAGGCCCCTGCAGTGATGACGAATCCTGGAAGAACGCGCCGTATCCGGACGCCGGTGCCGCCGGGCGTGGAGGTGGTGTGACGGGTCGGTATCTCGTGATCACCTCTCGCTTCCGGCGAGCCTTCCGTCGCGTCTACCCGTTTCTCGCGCGACGCCGGAAGTGGGTGGCGCTGGGTGCGTACTCCGTACTGACCGCATTCGCCTTCTTCGGCGCCTACCTGCTGCGATTCGCGGCGGACATCCCCGAGGCCTATCGGATCGGGATGCTGTGGGGGGGGCTCGTCCTGCTTCCGATTCGCGTCGTCGCCCACCTGGCCTTCGGGGTCACCACGGGGCGCTGGCGCTACGCCAGTCTCCCCGATCTCGGACGACTCGTGGTCTCGACGACCGTCGGGAGCGTCGTGTTCGGCCTCGTGGCGTGGGGGGTGATCGGCTTCGATCCGCGTATTCCCTTCGGCGTGATCGTCATCGAATGGCTGCTCACCACGTATCTGATCGCCGGCCTGTGGGCGGGGTATCGCGCCGCGTACGAGTGGATTCGACAGGAGGCACGAAGCAGGGGCCAGGTGCGTCGAGTGCTCATCGTCGGAGCGGGTGAGGCCGGCGACCAGCTGCTTCGGGAGCTCTTCCGCGCGGGCCGAGGGGCGTACCAGCCCGTGGGCTTCGTCGACGACGACACGCTCAAGGTCGGGTCGTCGATCCAGGGTATCCCCGTCATGGGTGGCGTCGACGATCTGGGAGAGATGGTCATCGACGTGGACGCCGACGAGATCCTCGTGGCGGTGCCGTCTGCGGGCCCTCGCGCCATGCGGCGGATCGTGGCCGCGTGCCAGGAAACGGGGCTCCCGTACAGGGTGTTGCCCGGGATCACGGCGGTTCTGCGTGGCTCGGTCTCGCTCGACCAGCTTCGACAGGTGAAGATCGACGATCTTCTGGGTCGGGAGCCGGTCAAGCTCATGCTGCCGCGTCTCGCCGCCGACATCGGAGGGAAGGTCGTGCTCGTGACGGGCGCGGCCGGGTCCATCGGCCATGAGCTGTGCCGGCAGATTGCGCTGCACGGCCCGTCACGCCTGGTCATGCTGGACCACGCCGAGAGCGCGCTCTACTTCGCGCAGAGGGAGTTCGCGGACGACCACCCGGACCTGGACCTCGCCGCCGTCGTCGCGGATGTGCGGGACGACGAGGACCTGGAGCGCATCTTCTCGAGGCACCGTCCCGATCGGGTCTTCCACGCCGCCGCGTACAAGCATGTGCCCCTCATGGAGGAGAACGTGCGGACCGCGGTGGAGAACAACGTGCTCGGGACGCACAACGTCATCCGGACGTGCCAGCGGTGGGAGACCGAGAAGTTCGTTCTCATATCGACCGACAAGGCGGTGCGACCCTCCTCCGTGATGGGGGCATCCAAACGCGCCGCCGAGATCCTTCTGCTCAGAGCCGCCGAGTCCAGCCCCCGCACGGGCTGGTACGCCGTCCGATTCGGAAACGTCCTCGGGAGCGCCGGGAGCGTCATTCCGATCTTCAAGAAGCAGCTCGGCACCGGCAGGCCGATCACGGTCACGCACGAGGATGTGACCCGTTACTTCATGACGATCCCGGAAGCGGTCCAGCTCGTGTTGCAGGCGACGCTGCTCGAGGAAGCCCGGGGTCGGATCGCCATGCTCGAGATGGGCGAGCCGGTTCGGATCATGGACCTCGCCCGCGACCTGATCCGCCTCGCGGGCCGGATCGAGGGGGTCGATGCCGAGATCGAGATCGTGGGCCTTCGACCCGGCGAGAAGCTGCATGAAGAACTCGCGGCGCCCGAAGAGGAGGTGGTACCGACGGGCGTGGACAAGATCCGCATCCTGCGGAGTCCGGACGTCGTCCTGCCGGATCCGATGGAACGGCTGTTTCCGGACTCCCGGGACGACAGGTCAGGTCTGTCGACGGCGGATCTCCGGACCCGGCTGATGGGGCTGGCCGCGGATTCGTACTCCCTGCCGACGGTCTCGAGCGAGCAGCCCGCGTCCCCCTGACGATCCGGCCTTTTCCCGGTCAGGGGGCCACGGTCTCGAGCAGGGCATGGTACCGGTCCCCGATCCGGCTGCGACTGTAGCGCTCCTCGACGTAGCGGCGTCCGGCCCGCCCCATCTCTTCTCGGATGTCGGGTGAGCGCAGCAGGTCCAGAACCCGTTCGGCCGACCTCTCCGGATCGTTCGGAGGAACCACGATGCCCGCACCCGCCCGGCGAATCTCTCCGGCGAGCTCCGAGCCCTCGGGGCAGATGGCCAGTACGGGCCGA
>DATFJS010000322.1:0-7087 GCA_035269045.1 Longimicrobiales bacterium
TCCTCGAACATCGAGGCGCTGAGACCCATCACGACGCTGCCCTCGCACTGGGCACGCACCTGATCGGGGTTCACGGCGAGGCCCGGATCGATCACGCAGGTGACCTTTCGAACGCGGATCAGCCCGTCGTCGACCCCGACCTCCGCCACGTGCGCGCAGGGCGTATTGGCATCGGTCGAGGCCGCGAAGCCCATCGCGACGCCGTCCCGTACCTCGGTGGTCCACTCCGCACGCTCGGCCGCCGTGCGAATCACCTCGCCCAGGCGGCGCCCGCGCTCGTCGTCCCGGATCTGCGCGAGCCTGAACTCGACGGGGTCACGACCGGCCGCCTCCGCGAGTTCGTCCATGAAGCTCTCGATGGCGAAGGTGTTCGCCAGCAGCCCGAGGCTCCGCCACCAGCTGGTCGCGAAGGGCAGCTTCACACGCCACGACACCGCGCGGTGGTGGGGGATCGCACCGTACTGGATCATCCCGCCGCGCCATGCGCCCAGGTCGTGGCCGAGGATGGCTCCCGCGAGGTCGGGGACGAACGGCGACCCGTGCATGACGTCGCCGCTCGAGACGTTGTGCTCGAGCGCCCGGATGTGACCATCGTCGCCCAGCGTGCCGCGCAGGACGTGATGGGTCGGCGGGCGGAAGGTGTCCTGCTGGAATTCCTGCTTGCGACTGAGCGAGCACTGGACGGGACGCTCGACGGCACGGGACAGTCGCGCCGCATCCATCGCGATCGGCGTGTGGAGCCTGCGCCCGAACCCGCCGCCCAGGAAGGTCGGACGGATATCGATCTGCTCCTCGTCCATGCCGAGAACGCCGGCCACCTCCTCGCGGGTCAACTTCGCGACCTGGGTCGACACCCAGACCGTAGCCCCCTCGGCCGTCACGTCCGCGAGCGCCACACCCGGCTCGATCTGCGCATGCGCGCCGATGGGACTCGTGTACTCGGCCTCGATCAGGCGACCTGAGTCTGCGGCGTCATCGAGCACCCGCTCGGCGTCACCCTCCTTCTGGATTTCGTACGGTGTACCCTCTCCGACGCGGACCATGTGGCGAATGTCGTCGAGGTCCCAGGTCCGCTCCGTGTCCCACTCCACCTCGAGGGCGTCCAGGCCGCTCCACGCCGCCGTGTACGATTCGGCCACCACCCCGGCGAAGCGGTCCTCGATCACCACATCGACCACGCCGGGCACCTCGCGCGCGGCGCTTCCGTCCGCGGAGACGAACCGGGTACCGACCCGCTCCGGGCACGCGACAGCGCCGTAGAGCATGTCCGGCACCTCCGCATCCATGCCGAAGATCGGGGCGCCCAGCACCTTCTCCTCGAGGTCGACGCGCGCGACCGGCTGGCGGACGAAGCGGTATTCCGAGGGGTCCTTCAGCGGCGGCGTGTCCGGCAACTCCCACGCTTCCGCCGCCGCGACGACCGCGCCGAAGGTGAGCGAGGCGCCGCCCGCCGACAGGGTCCCGTCGTCGATGGTCACCATGGAGACATCGACACCCAGCTGACGGGCGCCCTCACGTCGGATCATCTCCCGGAGCGTGGCCGCCATCTCGCGTAGGGGCTGCCAGAGGCTGCTGATCGACGTGCTGCCGCCGGTGGCGAAGGGGTCGACGTTGCCCGACGAGGTCGCGGCATGAGTGACGCGGATGCGCGCGACGTCCACCTCGAGTTCGTCCGCCGCGATCTGCGCGAGGCCGGTGAAGATCCCCTGCCCCATCTCGACCTTCGGACTGTGGAGGGTGACGGAGTTGTCCTCACCGATCTCGAACCACAGCCCCGGCTCGGTTGGACCCGTCCAGGGGGCCTCCATCTCGTTGATGACACCGGCCAGGTAGCGGCGCCAGATGCCCCGGGTCAGATACCCGGTTCCCAGCAGCAGCCCTACGCCTGTGGCGGAGTAGACAAGAAACTTACGTCGCGTGATCCCGCTGCGGCTCTCGTCGCTCACGGCGCCGCCTCCCCGCGGCTCATGCCCGCTTCACCGGACGCTCCCTCCGCCGCTCCGATTTCCGCCGCACGATGGATCGCACGCCGAATGCGGATGTGTGTCGCGCACCGGCAGACGTTCGTGATGGTCTCGTCGATCTCGTCGTCCGTCGGCTCGGGCGAATCCGCGAGCAGCGCCGCCGCGGCCATCATGAAGCCGGGCTGACAGTATCCGCACTGGGGCACGACCTCCTCGATCCAGGCGGCCTGCACGGGGTGGAGTTCGTCCCCCGAGGCCAGCCCTTCGATGGTGGTGACCTCCCTGCCTTCCGCATCGCTCACCGGAACCGAGCACGACCGGACCGCGTCGCCGTCGAGGTGCACCGTGCACGCGCCGCACGCGTTCAGGCCGCACCCGAACTTGGTGCCCTTGAGTCCGAGTTCGTTCCGGATCACCCAGAGCAGCGGGGTGTCGGGCTCGACCTCGAGCGTGTACGGGGTGCCGTTCAGGGTGAAGCTGGCCATGGAGGGAGCGCCGAGAGGAGAAAGCGGGTGCCGAGCGCGGAAGCGTGCGGGTCAGCCCCCGCGCGAAAGTCCGGAGCGTACGGCGTCCAGCTGCTCACGGGTATCGACGTCGACGAGCACGCCCCGGTCCTCCATCTCTACCTCGATCACCCGGTCCGTGTGCCGTTCGAGCAGCACGCGAGCGCCTCGGTCGCCACGCAGGTCGCCCATTCCGGAGGCGAATTCCCGCGACCAGATCACGGGGTGACCCCGCCGTCCCTCATGGACGGGCACGGCGACGGATCCGGATGTCCAGGCGCCCGCCAGTGCCCGATAGTGCGTCGCGCGGACGAGCGGCATGTCACCGAGCGCCACCGCGAATGCATCGACCGTCTCGGGCAGGTCCAGAGTGGCCAGGCGGAGGGAGCTCGCCATGCCGGACCGCCAGTCCGGATTCTGGATCACCGCCACCCCGGGAGGCAGCGCTGCTTCGACGTCCGGGGACCGATCACCCGTCACGACGAGAACGGGCCCCAGCTCGGCATCCAGCGCAGCCCCGACGGACAAGGCGATCACGGGGCGTCCGCCCAGTATTTCCAGCAACTTGTGGCCACCGGACATCCGTGACGACCCTCCCGCGGCCAGCACGATCGTCGCAATGACCGGCCGGGTCCCGTGGACCGGTCCCGTGGTCACTCCCGGCCCGTTCGCAGTTCGTGCACGATCTCCGCGAGAACCGCTGCGGCGATCTCTCCCGGGGTCTTCGCGCCGATGTCGAGGCCGATCGGGGCATGGATACGCCCGAGCGACCCGGCGGCCACGCCCTCCTCGGTGAGTCGCTCGAGGCGCCGGGCATGAGTCCGGCGGCTCCCCAGCGCCCCGACATAGAAGGCGTCGCTGGCGAGGGCGGCGGTCAGCGCCGGATCGTCCAGCTTGGGGTCGTGGGTGAGCGCGACCACCGCGGTGCGGTCGTCGAGTTCGAGCTGTTCGAACGCTTCGGCGGGCCACGCATGCAGCAGCTCGACGTCGGGGAACCGCTTCGGCGTCGCGAAGGCCGTTCGTGGATCCACGACGACGGGGTCGAAGCCGGCCGCCCGCACCATCGCCACCAGGTTCTGCGCGATGTGGACCGCACCCACGATCACGACACGGACCGGCGAGCCAAGCACATGGAGGAAGATCCGGCGACCGGCAACCTCCACGACGTGAGAGCGGTCTCGGAGAACCGCATCACACGCACCCTCGTGCACGATCCCGTGACGCCACGGATCTCCTGTGCCTTCAGGGTTTGTGCCTTCAGGGTTCGCTGGCGTCACGGTAACGTTACCGATGTCGTCCCGACCAAGGTCGACTGCCTGCTTCTCACCGGAGTCGAGATCCGTCCCCACGACGCGAGTCGGGCCCCGCGTCGTGGACGGCACGCTGAGGGCGAGTTCGGCGGGCCCGCTCACCCGCTCGACCCAGACCTGGACGGTGCCGCCGCAGGCCAGTCCGACCTCCCACGCGTCGTCGTTGGTCACACCGAACTCGAGCAGCTTCGGCTGGCCCGACGCGAGGACGCCCCGGGCTTCCTCGACCACGGCGGTCTCGACGCAGCCCCCGGAGACGGATCCGACGAAGTCTCCGTGCTGGTTCATGCACATGACGGACCCGGGCCGCCGGGGCGAGGAGCCCCAGGTCGCGACGACCGTGGCAACGGCTACATCGAGGCCTTCGTCGAGCCACGCCGCGGCGCGTTGGAAGGGGTCGTTGGGATGACCGATGGCGTTCATCGCAGAAGGATGGGGTCGTCACGGGCGCCACGCGAGTCGTGGATCGCAGCGCAGTCGCCCGGAAGGCCTGTGTCGTGGCGCCGAAGATATACAGAACGAACATTCTGGATATCCATCGAGCGCCATTCCTCGGCGCCTTGCGCCGATCTGCAGACCTGCCCGTCGGCGGCCCGGTGATTGCCGTGACTGCGGGGTGAGTATCAGGACAGCCGGGCGATGCTCGAATGCTCAGCGCACCAACGCGTTCAGCTCGTCCCGGTCGAGCAGATCGCCTCGCGTCACGACGGCATCCACGGAGCGCGTGTTGGTGATGTCGGCCAGGGGATTCCGTGACAGAAGGACCAGATCCGCGACCCGTCCGGGCTCGACGGTGCCCATCTCCTCATCCAGCCCGAAAAACTCGGCGGGTCGGAGCGTGGCGGCGCGGAGTGCCTCGACCGGCGGGAGCCCGGCGCGGACCAGAAACTCGAGTTCGCTGTGCAGGCTGTAGCCGGGGACCGCGTACCCGATCGGGGTGTCCGTGCCGGCTCCGATCGGCACTCCGGCCTCGTGCATGCGTCCCACCAGGAAGAGGCTCCACTCTGGGAAGGTGGGATCGCCCGGCGTCCCCCCGGTGCGGTCTCCCCAGTCGTCCGCGACGGACGCCGGGACCTTCGTCATCACGTCGTCCCAGTCCGGACGATCGAACGGTTGCCGTAGACTCCGCGAGTTCAGCCGGAGCGTCGGCACCTGAATCGTGCCCACCATGGCCGCGATCACCGCGTCGCATTCGGTCTCGTCGTACGCTTCGATCGATTGGATCCGGTATTCCCGGTGGAGGCGCGACCGGACGGTCCCTCCATCCGCATCGCCCGGGTTCGCGACCGCCCGCCGCCGGTCGACCACCTCCTCGGCCGCGCCCGGTGCACAATCCATCTCGATGTTGCGGAGGTGCTCGAGCGACTGGACCTCCGGCCCGACGTCCCGGGCCCGCATCGAGAGCGGCACGTGGCCGTCGATCGGAAGCCCTCGGGCGCTCGCCTCCTCGACCAGCACGTCGAAGACTTCCGGTGATACCATCTCGTAGATCTTCACGAAGTCGACACCCGCGGCCTCGAGTCGAGCCATGTTCGCGCGCGCGGTCTCGGCGTCGGGGTTCGCGATCCCGAGCTGCGGTCGGCTCTCTCCGTCGTACACCACGATCTCGCCGTCCATGAGGGGTCCGGCGAAGAAGGTCCGCGGCGCAGTGACGCCCTCTTCGCGGAGCGTCTCGACCGCCGAGACCACGAGGTCGAGTGATCCCCCGGTGTCGCGGATGCTCGTCACCCCGTGATGGAGGAAGAGACCCGCCATCGCGTCGTCGAATCGGTCGTCGTACGTGAGATGGACGTGGAAGTCCCACAGTCCCGGGATGAGGTAGCGACCCGATCCGTCGACGACCTCGATGGCATCCACCGGATCGCCCGCGGTTTCGACCGACTCGATGAGCCCGTCGCGAACGACGACGGTCCGCGCCTCGCGCGCCCCGTTTCGGGCATCGATCACGGTCACGTTGGTGATCGCCAGATCGGCCGGGCCCCGGGGGTCGGAGTCCCCGGGCGCGCACCCTGCGAACAGCAGCAGAACGGCGGCCGGAAGCGCGGAGAGAGAGCGTGTCGTCACGGGCGGACCTAGGTTGAAAGGGGAGGTCCGCAAGGTAGGGGTGCGGCCCACGGGAGGGCCACGACGATCTATCGGGACGGATCGGGGATCGAGATCGGGCCCGCGGTGGGGGCAGGGCCGTCGGAGTCCGCCACGAGCGCCGTCACCGGAAATGCCCGCACCGCCTCCACGATGCCCCGAGCCACGCGATCCGGATCGTCCACGATGACACGTCGGTCCGTGGGGCTGGTGAGGAAGCCGGTCTCCAGGATGAGCGCTACCGTCCGTGGATCGAGCGAATGCTCGTACCGTCGGACGTTGAACGCGTAGTAGTTCCGCATCCGACGAGTGACGTCGGGAAGGCGACGGAGGCCCGTGGCTTCACCGTAGGTGTCTCGCAGGAGGTCGACCATCTGCTGCGCGCGTCCGGTGTAGTCCCGGCTCGGGGCCGCCACACGGGAGCCGCGGGCCGCCGGGTCCGCCGCACCATCCGCGTGAATTGCGATGAACAGGTGGGCGTGGTAGTCCGGCGGGACGACCGCGGGAAGAATTTCGACCTCGTAGCCCAGCTCTTCCAGCATCACCCCGGTCCGCTCTGCCACGGCGAGGTTGACCTCCCACTCCATGAGGCCTTCCCACTGGGTGCCGCCGTACCGGAGGCCGTCGAGTTCGTCCGGCGCTTCGTGGGCCTTCCAGTGTCCCGCCTGCAGAGCGATACGAATCGGCCCGTCGGGCGGCCGCCACTGCTCGGGGGTGAACGTCGGGGCGGGGTAGCGGTTGCGACGCTCGCGCCACCGCCGCCGGCGCGCATCGTCGTCATCCTCGTCGTCGGTCCGTACCACCGAGGGCGTCGGATCGGGCGTTTCCCCCGGGCTTCCGGCAGCAGGCGGGCCGGACTCGAGCGATTCCGCCGGACTCTCCGGCGCACTGTTCTGCGCACCCGTCGAGATCCCGTCCTGGATCGGAGCTCCGGCGGCCTCGTCTTCCAGAGAGACATCAAGAGACACATCGCTCACGGAGACGGGCACCGCGTGGGCGTCCTCCACCCCCGTCTCGGCGGAATCCGCACCGATCGCGGCCAGGCCGAAGCCGAGCGCGACGAGGGTCGAGCCTGCATAGACGACTGCTCGCACGGGAACCTGTGGAGAGAGGAACTGAGGGCGGGACTACCCGGACGTACCTGCCGGAGTGCCGCTACGGCTCAGAAGACACGCCTCGGCGTGGAAACGCTGCCGCGGACTCCGCGCGCCGCGGGGGGGGGGGCGCC
>DATFJS010000323.1:0-3629 GCA_035269045.1 Longimicrobiales bacterium
CCCACCGCAGCCGCAGCGTGTCCGACTCGACGGTATAGACGCCGGTCAGCTGCCCGCGCCGAACGATCGCGTCCGCGGGGATCCAGAGTCCGGACGCACCGTCCGTGTCGAGCTCCACGCGCACGAAGGTGCCGGGAAGCAGATCTCCCTCCGGTGGCGTCACGAACTCCGCCTCCACCGGACGCCGGCGCGTCGCGGGGTCGAGGGCGGGCGCGACACGGGTCACCCGGGCCGCTGCGGACCATCCGATCTCCGGACGGTGCACGACGAGCTCGTCTCCCGCCCTGATGTCACCGGTGAACGACGCGGGGAGTTCGAAGTGGACCTGCGGCTCGCCGTCGGCCACGACGCTGAGGAGCGGCCGGCCGGGTGCGGCGAGATCGCCGGGATCGACCATGCGCATCTCGACGGTCCCCGCGAAGGGGGCGCGGACGACCGCGTAATCGAACTGGGCGCGCACCTCGGCGACGGCGGCGTCGGCCCGCTCCTTCCGGGCGGCGAGCTCGTCGAGCTCCTGCCGTGACGCCGCACCGTCCGCGGCAAGAGCCCGGACCCGCTCGTACGTCGCCGTGGCGATGCGCTGCTCGGCCTCCGCGGCGTCGAGCTGGGCCGTGAGATCGGCGGTTTCGAGCCGGACCAGCGGAGCGCCCGCCGTGACTCGATCACCGACGTCGACCTCCACGGCTCGGACGGTCCCGCTCATGCGGGTCGAGATCCGCGCCATGCGGTTGGCCTCGATGGTCCCCGCCACGGTCGCGCTGCCGGCGGCACCGGACGACGAGGAAACCGTGACCGAGACGGGGTCGGGCGTGGGACGCTCGAGCGTGCGGGCCTCGTGCCCACAGGCTCCGACGGTGGCCGCCACGAGCGCGAGCGGAAGCAGTCGAGCGGCAGGGCGCATCCGGAGGGCCGGGGTCGTGAACGGGTTCATCGTGCGTCTCCGATATCGGGAAGGCCACCGCGCGCCAGGTCGAGCGCGGCGCGGCTGAGTTCGAGGTTGATGAGAGCGTCGATACGCATCGCGTCGCTGCGGGCCGCGTCGGCATCTGCCTGCAGGGCCTCGTCGGGAGTCGCAAGACCCTGGTCGAGTCGCAGGCGGGTCAGGCGTCGGGCCTCCACGGCGGCTTCCGCGCCACGCGTGGCGGCTTCGACCGCGGCTTCCGCCGCCTGCACGGCACGACGGGCTTCGCGGAGTTCGACCTCCGCCGTGGCGATCGCCTCGCGGTTCCGCAGGTCGGCCGCACGCGCCATGGCGTCGGCGCGATCGACCGCGTACCCGATGCGACCGGAGGTGAAGAGGGGCACCTGCACGGCGAGGCCCACGGTGCCGAACAGCCCGGTCGCGTCGAAGTCCGAGGCGGCATGGGCCGTGACGGCACCGGTCAGCTCGATGCTCGGCAGACGGCTGCGTCGGGCTGCGTCGACCCCGGCGCGCGCGGCTTCGGCGGTCAGTCGTCGAGCCTCCACATCGGAGCGGACGGCGGGCGCGTCGTCGTCGAGCGCGATGCGGACCGCGCCCTCCGGGCCGGCGAACGGGATGGCGAGTGTGTCGGGCCCGAGGGCAAGGTGGAGGCCCAGGCGATCGCGGGCGTCCTCCAGCGAGGCGCGAGCCCGCACGGAGTCGGCGATCGCGCCGGCGAGCGCGGCCTCCGTCCGCAGCAGGTCACGCTCCATCAGGAAGCCCTGGTCCACACGCCGGGCGACGATGTCACGGGTGGCCCGTGCCGCCTCGAGGCTCGACGTCGCGGTCGAGAGGCGTGCCTCCGCCATGACGGCGCTCGCGTAGAGCGCCCGCGTCCGGTAGACGACGACCTCCGCCTGTCGCTCGGCCCCGGCTTCTGCGGCGCGGGCGAGGATTCGGGAGCGTTCGATTTCGGAGTCACGCGAGAAATCCAGCGGAGACCACCGTGCCTGCAGCCCCGCGTTCCAGTCGCCGAGGGCATCCGGGTCGTTGAGGGCCGCCACATCGAAGTCGGCCTGGGTGAAGCGCTGTTGCCGAAGTCGCGTCCCGAACACCGCGACCGGATCGTCGGAGTACACCCCGCCGGCCGAGAGCCCGAGGGTCGGCCACCGCTCGGCTTCAGCGGCGCTGGCGCCTCTCAGGGCCGCCTGGGCCTCTGCTCGGGTGGCCTCGAGTGGACGATGGCTCGCGAGCGCGCGAGCGACCGCCTCGTCCAGCGTCCATTCGGTCTCGACGGCCTGAGCCACCCCGGGGGCGGGAGACCCGAAAATCGCGACCACCGCCACCGCCATCCCGAGAAGCGTGCGAGTCGTCATGCCGACCCCCCCTGCGAACGGAGGCACGCCAGGATCTTCCGGGGACGATCGTCCGCGAGGGAGTAGATCACGTTGACCCCGTCCCGACGCCGCGCGAGGGCTCCGCGATCGTGGAGGAGTCCGAGGTGCTGCGAGCACACCGCCTGTCCGATCCCCAGCGCCTCGTGAATCTCCGTCACGGTCGACTTCCCGGTGCGATCGAGGTAGTCGAGGATGGCGAGACGGACCGGATGTCCGAGGCAGCGGAGCATCCGAGCGGTCTCCGCGACGACCTCGGGGTCGATGTCGAGGGGAAGGTCTGCGTACTTGGTCATTCGGTCTCCTGGAATGTAAGTATATGAATAATACTATGTCTTGATGTCAGGGCAACCCCGGTGTCCCGATGCTGGACTCCAGGGGCGGGAGGCGCGTAATCTGGGAGCACGTCACGGGTTGCCCGCTACCACGAGCCGTCATGCACATGTCGCACGCCCTCGCAGCGCTCGTCGCACCGAGCCTCGCTGTGCTGATCGCTGCAAGTCCGGTCGTCCCGCCGGTCGCCCCGCTGGTCGTCTCAGAGGACGTCTCCATCCGGGGGTGTTCCGCCCGACCCGAGAGCGCGGAGGAGGACATCCGCGACTGGGGCCTCGCCATCGACGGCGAGCTGGTGGCGACACACGACAACGGGGATTCGGACGTCGCCGACCTGCGGGATTTCGTACCGGACCTCTCCACGGTCAGACACGCGCAGGTGGTATGCTGGGCCGCAGTCGAGCGCATGTACGACGTGCGCCTCCGCCGCGGCATCTACGCCGTATGGACGCGCGACGTGTTCGAGGGGGCGGCCCCGTTCCTCGAGTCCGCTCTCGCGCACGCTCGCGGAGGCGGGGATGTGCTCGACCTGACGCCTCCGGATCCGGAACTGGTGGTGACCGTGACGGAGATCTCGGACGACGGAGCTCTCCAGATCGACGTGACGCACCCGAAGTGGCAGCGGATGTGCCGGATTGCGAGCGTCTCGATCCCGAGCGATCCCGCGTCGGACCACGTCGACGAGCGACGTGCCTCGACCGCCGAAGTTCCCGCGTGCTTCAGCCTCCACGATCACGGGGGGTCGGGCGCATGACTCGGGTGTGGAAGCGCTCGACCGACT
Source organism: Longimicrobiales bacterium (assembly GCA_035269045.1). Lineage (GTDB taxonomy): Bacteria > Gemmatimonadota > Gemmatimonadetes > Longimicrobiales > Gaopeijiaceae > Gaopeijia. Next base: position 3,410 of record DATFJS010000323.1, read on the forward strand.
GAACACCTCGACTCAATCGGCGGGTGCGAGCTCCGGCCGATTCTCGAAGTGCCGGAGCGAGTCCGGGTTGGCGAGCGTCGAACGATTCGGGATGGACTGCCCGTGCACGGCCCGCCGGACGGCCACCTCACTCACCTTGCCGGATGCGGTCCTGGGCACGTCGGGCACCTGCAGCACGAGGGCTGGGACGTGGCGGGGCGTGGTGCCTTCCCGGATGCGT
>DATFJS010000324.1:0-2324 GCA_035269045.1 Longimicrobiales bacterium
CCGTGAACGACGAGTACGGACTCTGGTCGTTCGACCCCGACGCGGAGTCGCTCCTCACCGAGGTGGCGCTCGATGCGAGCCCCGTCATGCCGCGGGGTCAGAGGCTGCTGCAGGTCGGGGGTTACCTCCTGAAGTGGGGACCTGCGCGATCGACCGGAGAGGGTCCGACCGACTGGGAGTATCCGTACCACCTGCTGGCGTGGGACGCGGAGAGCGGCGATCCGCTCAACGCCAGCCCGCTGATGTCGGGCGCCTGGAAGCTCGGGAAGTTCGTGCCGTATCCGCTCGTCGCCGAGCTCGGGGAGGGCTACTGCTTCGCGGACGACGCGCAGGATCTGGTCGAGCTGCATCCGTTCACGAACTTCATCCTGTCCTTCTTGCCGACAGAGGGCCGGGGCACGTACCAGCTCTGGAACTTCGACCCGGGCGTGAACCTCCAGTCGCAGTACCGGGACAGGCTCGGCGACGACCCGTCGCTCGCGGATCCGATCGCGACGGCCTACGACGCCGCGCGCTCCTTCCAGACGATTCGTGCCGGCAGTGAGCTCTTCCCGATCGGGAACTACTGCCTCGAGCGGAAGGCCGAATCGGGCGAGCTCGTGCTGTGGAGCTTCGACCCCCAGGACGACCGGCCTCTCTCCTATCCTCCGATCGACGTGCCACTTCCCGACATCGACGCGTCACGGAGCCTCGTCGTGATCGGCCGGCATCTGCTGGCATGGAGTATCGAGGACATGAGCTATCAGCTCTGGAGCTTCGATCCGACCCGCGCGGAGCCCTTCGGCACCACGGTGAAGTCGGGGACGCTTCCGGCCGAGCCGGGGAACTTCACGAGCCTCACCGCGTTCCTGCCTCGCCGCCGCACCGAGGCGCGGGTGACGGCGGAGCCGGGCACGTTCGACTTCATGCGGAGCAAGGTGAAGCACGTCGTGCACTACATGGTCGAGAGCCGCTCGTTCGACAACGTGCTCGGCTGGCTGTACGAGACGGGCAACGACGGCATCCACTTCGTCGGCTCGGACGAGCCCTTCGAGGGCGCGAGCACCGACCACTTCAACGAGGTCGACGGGACACGGTATCAGCAGGACCGGTACGAGAACCCGCAGCAGGGCAGGCTGAACGTCCCCAACCCGGACCTGGTGCACGGCTTCGCCGACTCGCTGCTGCAGATGTTCGGTCCGGACCTCGGCTACGACGAGCGGGCCACCCCCGACATGTCCGGGTTCGTCCTGAACACCGGGAATCCCCAGGTGATGCACGGGATGACGCCCGATCAGCTCCCGATCATGAACGGTCTGGCGAAGTCGTTCGGGGTCAGCGACCGCTGGTTCTGTTCGATCCCGGCGGGGACCGACGTGAACCGGGCGTTCCCGCTCACGGGGTCGGCCCAGAACCTGCTCTACTCGTACGAGACCGGAACCCCGTACAGGATCTTTCCGGAGACGCCCCGTCGGCCCTCGTACTTCAAGCTGCTCTGGAGCTACGGCATTCGGGACTGGCGGATCTACTGGTCCATGTGCTGGATGGACTTCGTCTTCACCTACCACCTGTATCTGAAGGGCCAGATCCCGTCGATCGACAAGATCGTGACCAACGAGGGGCGCGACTACGTGTCGCGCATCGAGCACTTCATCGAGGACGCGCAGAACGGCGAGCTCCCGGCCTTCAGTTACCTCGAGCCGATCTGGTTCGTGATGCCGGACGGGGTCGGGACCAACTCGTACCATCCGAGCACGGACCTGCTGCCGGGGGAGATCCAGCTCAACCGGATCTACGAGGCCCTCAGCCAGGGCGACGGCACGAAGTGGGAGGACACGCTGTTCTTCATCACCTTCAGCAAGAACGGCGGGACGTACGACCACGTGTCGCCGCCGTACGCGCAGAAGCCCTGGCCCAACGACAGCCGCAACGGGTTCGAGTTCGATCTGCTCGGCCCGCGGGTGCCCGCGATCGTGGTGTCGCCGTGGATCCGGGAGAAGACGGTGTTCCGGAGCGGCGTCCGCGACGTGCCGTTCGACGCGACGTCCTTCACCGCGACCCTGCTGGAGTGGTTCGGGATCCCACGGAGTCAGTGGCGCCTCGGCGACCGGATGGAGGCCGCACCCACCTTCGAGGCGGCGCTCAACAGCGCGGAGCCGCGGTCGGCCCCGACCTTTCCGGACCCGGAGCGGTACCCCGGAGCCACCAACCCGCAGGTGCCGAAGGACTGCAGCCCGCTCGGCTGACGCGCGGCCGGCTTCAGCCGAGCTTCGATTCGATGGCGTCGAGAAGGACGCCGGCGACGTTCGTGTCGAAGAACCGGTCGATCTCGCGGATGCAGGTCG
>DATFJS010000325.1:0-2920 GCA_035269045.1 Longimicrobiales bacterium
TGCCGGCGGCAGGTGGTGAGCCGACCTACATCGCCGAGACGGAAGGGCGCCGGAACGTGCACTTCGTGGACGGCGACGGCCGCATCTACATGTACGGCGGAAGCGGCGTCCGCTCCCTCCGCTGGGACGGCACCGACGAGCGCGTCCTGTTCGACGTGGACGGCGCCTCCGAGGTGACCATGGCCCCGAGCGGCGCCCGCGAGGCGCTCGCCGTGGTCGGCCGTGACGTCCACGTCGTGACCGTGCCCCTCGCGCGGGCTGGCGACGGCGAGCCGCTCGAGCTGGAGCCCGACGACGGCGACTTCCCCGCCGTCACCATGACCGACGACCTCGGCGGCCAGGATGCCGCCTGGTTCGGCGGCGAACGGGCCGTCAGCTGGGGCATCGGCAACGCGCTGGTGATCTACGATCGCGACGACGCGCAGGCGTTCGCGGACTCGGTCGAGGCCGCGGAGGAGGCGGAAGAGGACGAGCCGGACGAGCCTGAAGAGGAAGAGGAGGAAGCGGACGAGGACGACGAGGAGGAGGAAGACGACGAGTACTCGCCCGTCGAAACGCGCATCGAGATCGAGATGGCGCGCGACATCCCGCAGGGCGTGGCCGCCCTCGTCGGCGCCCGTCTCATCACCATGAACGGCGACGAGGTGATCGAGAACGGGACCATCATCGTCCGGAACAACCGCATCGAGGCGGTCGGTCCGACCGGCCAGGTCGACATCCCGTCGGGAGCCGAGGAGATCGACGTGAGCGGACACACGATCGTGCCCGGCTTCGTCGATACCCACGCCCACCTCAGGGCCCGCGGCGTGCACCGCGTGCAGAACTGGTCGTACGTCGCGAACCTCGCCTACGGGGTGACGACGACCCGCGACCCGCAGACCGGTACGACGGACGTCCTCGACTACGAGGATCAGGTCCGGGCGGGCAACGTGCTCGGGCCGCGCATCTACTCGACCGGACCGGGCGTTTTCGGCGGAGAGGACATCCGCGACCTCGACCACGCTCGCGACATCCTGTCGCGCTACAGCGAGTACTACGACACCAAGACGATCAAGCAGTACGTGTCGGGGAACCGCGAACAGCGACAGTGGATCATCCAGGCGGCCATGGAGCAGGAGCTCATGCCGACCACGGAGGGCTCGCTCGACGCCGAAATGGGCATCAGCGAGGCGATCGACGGGTACTCCGGGCACGAGCACTCCTGGCCTCAGTTCCCCTTCTACTCCGACCTGATCCGCTTCTACGCATTCAGCGGAATCGCGTATACCCCGACCATTCTGGTGACCTACGGCGGTCCGTGGGCGGAGAATTACTTCTACGCGACGGACGATCCGCACTCCGAGGACAAGCTCCACACGTTCACCCCGCACTCCGAGATCGACGACAAGACGCTCCGACGGGCCGACGGATGGTTCCACGCGAACGAGTATCCCTTCGGACTCATCTCGGACCAGGTGGATCAGCTTCTCGATGCCGGCGGCGTGGCCGGGGTCGGATCGCACGGTCAGCTTCAGGGGCTCGGCTACCACTGGGAGCTGTGGGCGACCGCGGGCGTCGACAAGCCCGACCCGATGGACAACCACCGGGCGCTCCGCATCGCCACCCTCATGGGCGCGGACGCGATCGGTCTCGATCAGGACCTCGGGTCGATCGAGCCGGGGAAGCTGGCCGATCTGGCCATTCTCTCTGCCAATCCGCTCGAGGACATCCGCAACAGCAACACGGTCGAGTTCGTGATGATGAACGGCCGGCTCTACGACGCGAACACGCTCGCGCAGATCCATCCGACCGCCGAACCCGCACCCGGCTTCTACTGGCAGGGCACGGACCCCGACGACGTGCGGGCCGGTATCGGTCGCTGAGCACATCGATGTGACGCGGGGGCGGGTTCTCGACCGGGCCCGCCCCCGCTATCGGGCCCGGCCCCGTTTTCCGTACGCCGTTCCTTCCTTTCCAGCAGACGAATCGACATGACCCTCCGTACGCTGCCCGTCCTCGCCATCCTCGCGGTGGCGACGACGCTCGCCACCCCCGCCCACGCCCAGCAGAGCGCCGACTTCCCCACCGGCGACGACGTCGTCCGAGCGATGTGGGAGCAGGGCATGACCGACGCCTCCCAGGTGGAGACGCTCGCTCAGCTCCTCCTGGATTCCATCGGTCCCCGCCTCGTCGGCAGCCCATCGAACGACGAGGCCAACGCGTGGGTGCAGTCGATGTACGACCGCTGGGGCATCGAGAACCGCGCGGAGCAGTACGGCACGTGGCGTGGCTGGGTGCGCGGCTACTCGCACATCGACCTGATCGAGCCGCGCGTGCGGACGCTCAACGGGATGATGCAGGCCTACAGCGTGCCCACCGACGGCCCCGTCGAGGCCGACGTCATCCACTTCCCCGCCGACATCGAGAGCGAGGCCGACTACGACGCGTGGCTCGCCTCGGTCGACGGGCACATCGTGCTGCTCGACGCGCCCGAACTCACCTGCCGCGCCCCCGAGAGCTGGCAGGAACACGCCACTCAGGAGACACAGGAGCGGCTGAGCGCCGACCGGCAGGCGCTGGCGCAGTCGTACGCCGACGCCCGGCGGGCGACCGGCTCGAACGACATCGCGGGTGACGTCGAGGCGTCCGGCGCCGTCGCCGTCGTCTCGGTCAACTGGTCCGAGGGCTGGGGCGCCAACAAGTACTTCGGCACCCCGGTCGAGACGATTCCCGGCCTTCAGCTCTCCTGCGAGGACTACGGCCTCCTGCACCGGCTCGCCACGAACGACCAGGGCCCCCGACTCCGCGTGGACCTCGAGTCGGAAGACCTCGGCCAGCGGCCCGTCTACAACGTGATCGGCGAGATCCCGGGCACCGAGCTGCCGGACGAGTACGTCCTGCTCAGCGCCCACCTCGACTCGTGGGACGCCGGCTCGGGAGC
>DATFJS010000326.1:0-4494 GCA_035269045.1 Longimicrobiales bacterium
GGCGCTGACCCGCGTCGAGTCGGGCATGAAGCTCGGGCTGGGCACGGGGTCCACCATGGCCCACTTCCTCGACCTGCTCGGCGAGGAGCTTTCCGAAGGGCGCCTCCACGACATCGTGGGTGTGGCGACATCGGAGCGTACCGCCGAGCACGCGGCGCGCGTGGACATCCCGGTCGCCGACCTCGCCGACGCGGGCCGTCTCGATCTGGCCGTCGACGGCGCCGACGAGGTGGATCCGGCGCTCGACCTCATCAAGGGCCTCGGGGGAGCGCTGCTTCGCGAGAAGATGATCGCGCAGGCCGCGGACCGGTTCGTCGTGATCGTCGACGACCGGAAGGAGGTGCCGCGGCTCGGAAGCCGGTCGCCTCTGCCCGTGGAGGTCGTCCCCTTCGCGTGGGCGGCCCACCTCGACTTCTTCCGCGAGCTCGGAGGTCGACCGCACCGCCGGGAGGCCGACGGGCGCGCCTACACGACCGACAACGGGAACTACATCGTGGACGTTCATTTCGAAGACGGCGTCGTCGCCGCGGCCGAGCTCGAGGCCGCGCTCCAGCGGCGGGCGGGAGTCGTCGATACGGGCTTCTTTCTCGGTATGGCGGACGAGGTGCTGGTCGCCTACGAGGAGGGGACGGCCGTGCGCCGTCGGGAGGCCCGATGAGCCCCCTGATCGCCCCGTCGATCCTTTCGGCCGATTTCGCTCGCCTCGGGGAGGATGTCTCGACCGTCGTCGGAGCCGGAGCCGACTGGATCCATGTCGACGTCATGGACGGGCACTTCGTCCCGAACATCACGCTCGGGCCCGCCATCACGGCGGCGGTGCAGAAGGTCACGCCCACACCGGTGGACGTTCATCTCATGATCGAGAACCCCGAGCGGTACATCGCCGACTTCGTGAACGCGGGCGCCGATGTGGTGACGGTGCACCAGGAAGCGTGCCCTCACCTCCACCGCACGATCCAGTTGATTCGCGACGCGGGGGCCCGCGCGGGTGTGGCGATCAATCCCGCGACGCCGGTGTCGACGCTGCGCGAGGTCGCGGCGGATCTCGATCTCGTCCTCGTCATGTCGGTGAACCCCGGGTTCGGTGGCCAGGCGTTCATCCCGGCCGCAGTCCGGAAGATCGAGGAGGCGCGGGAGCTGCTCTCGTCCGCGGGTTCCGAGGCACGCATCGAGGTGGACGGCGGCGTGGACGCCTCGAATGCCGCCCGACTCGTCGAGGCTGGAGCGGACGTGCTCGTGGCGGGCTCGGCCGTCTTCGGGCACACCGACGGGGCCGCTGCGGGCGTGAGGGCCCTTCGCGCCGCCCTCTCCTGAGCCGGACCCCCCGCACCTCGGTGGCGGTGGGCGCGATTGCTCGTCCCCCGCACTCCCCGGTAGACTCCCGGCATGGATGACGTTCCGGTTCTCGACGAGGGGGCGCTGCAGCGCCTGGATGAATGGGGCGGGGCGAAGCTCAGGCGTCAGATGGCACGTCTCTATCTGGAGAATGCCCGGAGGCGCCTGGATCAGATCGATGACGCCCTCGCCGACGGGGACGATCTCGGGGGTGTCGAGATGGCGGCGCACTCCCTCAAGTCCTCGGCCGCCAACGTGGGACTGATGCGCGTCAGCGTACTCGCGGCCCGGGTCGAGGACGCCGCCGCGAAGACCGAGGGTGCCGAGCTTCCCGCTCTGCGAGAACGGCTCCAGGCCGCCGCCGCCGAGGGAGCGGTCGCCCTGAACGCACTGCTCGAGGCGGAGGACGCCTGATGGCCCGGATCGCCGTCGTCGAGGACAACGCCGACAACCGCCTGCTGGTCGACGCGCTCCTCGGCCACATTCACGAGATCGTCGAGTTCGAGACCGGGGCCGACGCCGTCGCGGGGCTGGAATCGTCGGATCCCGACCTGATCCTTCTGGACATCTCGCTTCCCGGGATGGACGGCACGGAGGTGCTCGCCTGGGTCCGGGCCCACGAAGCGCTCGGAGAAACGCCGGTGGTGGCGCTGACCGCCCACGCGATGGCCGGGGACCGCGAGAAGTACCTCGCCCTCGGATTCGACGAGTACGTCACGAAGCCGATCGTCGACGAGGCCGTCCTCTTCTCCGCGATCGATCGATGCCTGAACCGGACATCCTGACGCCCACCGGCGAGGGCCCCGGAGGCGGAGCCGCTCCGTCGGCGACCGCGATCTGGGCCGCGGATGACGAGCGAGCGCCCGCCCGGGCCACGGTCTACTGGGTGCTCGTGGTGGTCCTCTCGCTGGGGGCGGTACTGCTCGCGGGAGGGGTGCGGCTGTCTTGGGCACCCTTCCTGCACCTCGCGGCGGAGTCGGTCGGAGGCACACTCGCGGTCGTCCTCGGAGCGCTCGCGCTCGTGCGGTACTATTCCGGTCGGCGTCAGACCTTCCTCTACATCGGGGCCGGATTCGTCGCCACAGGGGTGCTCGATCTGGCGCACGCCTTCATCTCGTCACAGGCGCTGCTCGGTCTGAGCGCTGCCGAACCGGTGGATGCCGCGGCGTGGTCGTGGTTGCAGTCCCGGCTCTTCCTCGCACTCTTCCTCCTGATCTCGCTCCTGACGTGCCGGGACGACGACATCGCGGGGGTGAACCGGGTGTCGGCGGGCCGCGTGATCGGGCTCGCCGTCGTGCTGACCGCCGTCACGGTCGCGTTCTTCCTGCTCGTCGGGCTCCAGGGGACGAACGCGATCCACCCCGGGTGGCCGTACCCCCGTCCACAGGAGCTGCTTCCCGGGGCGGTGTTCGCCATCGCGTGTGTCGGGTACGTCATTCGGGGCGAATGGCGAACCGACATCTTCGAGCACTGGCTGGTCATCACCCTGCTCATCTCGGCGATGGCGCACGTCGCCTACATGGGTCTCTCGAGCGCACCCGGCGACACGCTCCACATGGCCGCCCACCTGCTCAAGGTCGCGTCCTATCTCGCGCTGCTTCTCGGCGTGATCTCGTCGCTCTACACGACGTCCCGGCGCGAACACGTGGCCCTCGGCACCATCCGACGAATCAACGCGACCCTCCAGGAGCAGGTCGAGATCCGCACGGGGGCGGAACGCATTCTCCAGCGGAGCGAGGAGCGCCTCCAGTCCTTTCTCGACGGGGCCCACGACCTCATCCAGAGCACCGACGCCGACGGTCACCTGGTCTACGTGAACCCGGCGTGGATGGAGGCGTTCGGGTACGACGACACGGCGCTCGACGGTCTACGACTGCGGGACCTGATCCACCCGGACGATCGGGGGCGCGTCTCCCGGCACTTCCAGCGGGTTCTCGACGGGGAGCGACTGCCGCGTCTCGAGGTGGACTTCGTCACGTCCGACGGACGGGTCATGATCTGCTCCGGCAGCGTCACGCGCTACGCGGCCGAAGGGCAGCCGGTGACCGCCCAGGGCATCTTCCGGGACGTGAGTGCCCAACGGCGGGCCGAACGAGACCTGGCGGCGTCCCAGGCCAACCTCGCGGCCGTCGTCGAGTCGACCGGCGATCCGATCTGGTCCGTCGGTCCCGACCAGCGGCTCGTGACCATGAATACCGCGTTCTCGCTCGGGATCGAGGCGCGAACCGGTCGCGAGCCGATGATCGGGGATTCCGTGGACGACGTCTTCCCGGCGGACGAGGTCGAGTGGTACCGGGAGGTCCAGCAGCGGGCGCTCGACGGGGGACGGTTCAACGAACTCAGGGAGGAGCCGCTCGGGGGAGAGACCCGGTTCATGGAGATCTACGGCCAGCCCATTCAGGGCGTCGGCGGCGTGGCGGGTGCCGTGATGTTCGCGCGGGACATCACGCGGCGGATCCGGGCCGAGGAGGGGCTCCGGATGGCGAAGGAGGAGGCCGAGTCCGCGAACCGGGCCAAGAGCCACTTCCTGGCGAACATGAGCCACGAACTGCGGACCCCGCTCAACTCCGTCATCGGGTTCGCGAACGTCCTCCTGAAGAATCGCGCCGGGAACCTCGGGGAGCAGGACCTGAACTTCCTGGACCGGATTCTCGTGAACGGTCGCCACCTGCTGAGCCTCATCAACCAGGTCCTCGATCTGGCCAAGGTCGAGGCGGGCCGGATGGACCTCGAACTGGTCGACCAGGATCTGGCCGAGCTGGCGCGCGAGACGGTCCGGCAGCTGGAGGGACAGGCGTCGCAGAAGCGGGTGACGCTGAAGGCCGAGGTGCCGGACGTCCCGATCGTCGCGCAGGTCGACGTTGCGAAGCTCCGACAGGTCCTCATCAACCTCGTCGGCAACGCCGTGAAGTTCTCGGAGGACGGATCCGTCACGGTACGCCTCGAGACCGACGGAGATCGGCGCCCCGTGGCCTTCCACGTGGCCGACACGGGGGTGGGGATTCCACCGGATCGGCTCGAAGCCATCTTCGAGGCGTTCCGGCAGGCCGACGGCTCCACCAGCCGCCGCTACGGCGGCACCGGGCTCGGGCTGACCATCAGCCTGCAGCTCGCCGAGCTGCTCGGCGGCACCATCGAGGTGACCAGCGCCGAGGACCG
>DATFJS010000327.1:0-7296 GCA_035269045.1 Longimicrobiales bacterium
GGTCCGCGTCGGGCCCGGCCCCCTCGAGGCGCGGGTGCGCGGGCTGCAGACCCACGGAGTCGATGCGGAGACGGCGGAGGCCGGAGCCCGGGTGGCGGTCGCGCTGGCGGGGACCGGCATCGCACCCGAGGCGATCGTCCGCGGTGACGCCCTCGTGTCCGATCGGCGGTGGGAGCCGAGCCGGATGCTCACCGCGAAGGTGCGCGTGCTGGCCGATCCGGGGTGGTCGATCGCGACGGGTCAGCGGCTCCGTGTCCACGCGGGCACGGCGGAGGTCATGGCGCGCTGCACGGTCCTGGCGGACCTCGACGGATCGCCGCGGGACCACCTCGCTCCCGGGGATGCGGGGTGGATCCAGCTGCGGCTCGAAGGAGACGTCGTCGCGCGGGTGGGAATGCGACTCGTCCTCCGCGCGTACTCGCCGGTGACGACCATCGCCGGGGGCACGATCGTCGAGAGCCATCCTCCCCGCCGGCGGGGGCCCGCCGACCCCGAACTGGTGCGTCGCCTGCGCGACCGGATCGCCGCCGATCCGGGTGCCCGGGTCCTCGCCGCGCTCGAGGAGCGTGCCGAGGCGGGCCTCGATCCCGCGGACGCGCCGATCCGCACCGGGCTCTCGCCCCGGCGGCTCGAGGAGGTCCTCGGCTCCGACGCCTTCGCGGGAGCCGCCCGCGCGCCCGACGGGACGGTGTTCGCGCCCTCCCTGACCCGGAGGTTCGGAGCCCGCGTACTCGAGGAGGTCACCGCCGTCCACGAGCGGGAGGCGTTCCGGCCCGGCCTGGACGTCGCGAAAGTCCGGAGTCTGGCTCCGTCACAGGCGCACGACGCCTTCGCCGACGCCGTTCTGGCTCACGAGGTGGCCCGGGGGCGGCTGGAGACGGACGCGGGGACGGTGCATCGACCCGGATTCGTGCCCACGCTGACGGACGAGCAGGCCGGTCTGAAGGACCGACTGGCCGCCCTCTACGCCGACGCGGGGTTCGAGGCTCCCTCGCTGGACGACCTGCCCTCGGGCCTCCGTGGCGATCCGGCATTCCACACCCTTCTCGGCATGCTGGAGCGGGAGGGGCGACTCGTCGCGCTCGACGACGACATCCGTATCGACGCGGCGACCGTGGCGGAGGCGATCGCCGGGGTCCGTGCGGAGTTCTCCGGCCGCGACGACCTCGGTCCCGCCGACTTCCGATCGGTGATTCCGGTGAGCCGCCGCTACCTGCTCCCCATCCTGGCGTATCTGGACCGCGCCGGCGTTACGCGGTTCGACGGCGACCGTCGTCGCGTCGTCGATTCGTAGCGGCGGGTGTCGACGCCGGAGCGGGTGGAGGCATACGTCGCCGGACGCGGCTCGTGCAACGGTCTGACGCTTTCATACGTCGTTGTAAGAAAGGGACGCCATCCGGTTGACCCCGTTCGGCCGCCGGCCCTACGTTGCAACCTGATATACAGGACTTCTTACGGCTTCCACAGGACGTAGCGTAACGACCCCACGGCTACTGAACCGCACGAAAGTGCAGAGGACCGCATGAGACGCCTTCCGCGCGTCATGCTCGTCCTCCTGATCATGTTCGCTCCGGCATACACCTCGGTTTCCGCCCAGGTGGGGGGCGAGCCTACCCAGGAGTCGGGCGGATTCACCCTCGAACAGAACTACCCGAATCCGTTCAACCCCGAGACGAGGATCCCCTTCGTTCTTCACGAAGAGCTCTTCGCCGACGGGCGTCCTGTCGTTGTGTCCATGCGGATCTTCAACCTGATCCGGCAGCCCGTGGCGGTGCCGCAGGCGCTGAATCACCCGGCGGGGCAGGGGGCGCTGCTGGTCCAGCTCACGTACGATCGGCCGGGTCGCCACGAGGCGTTCTGGGACGGACGGGACTTCGCGGGTGCGACGGTCGCGTCGGGCGTCTACTGGGTGCAGCTGACCGTGAACGGCGTGAGCAAGGCCAAGAAGATCATCGTCACCAAGTAGGGTGACGGCTCAGACTCCGTGTTCCTCGAGGAGGTCGAAGAACTCCTCGGGCGTGTCGATCCCGAGCAGCTGATCGGGCACCTCGGGGTCCTTCGCGAACTGCGCGATCTTTCCCAGCACCGGCAGGTACTGATTCGACACCTCCAGCGGAGGTGCAACGATCAGGAAGAGGTGGTGCACCGGCGACTGGTCGATCGCGTGGAACTCCACGCCGGACATCTTCCGTCCGTAGACCAGCCGGAGGCGATTGACCACGAGGGAGCGGCAGTGGGGGATCGCGATCCCCTTGCCGATTCCCGTGCTGCCGAGGTTCTCCCGACGCTTGATGGTCTTGACGAGAATCCCCTCGGACTTGTCGTCGAGCTCGAGCGCACCGACGAGTTCCCGGAGAAGGTCGTCCTTTCCCTCCGACTCGAGATCGAGCACCACGGTCTCGGGAGTGAAGAAGTCGCGAAGCTTCATGCGTTCGGCGGGGTTGGGCGTGGACGTGCGCGGGACTCTCGAAGCTACGGAATTCGGTCGCGTCCCCCAAGATGGGGGCCGGACGCGGAGGCCCGAATCGTCCGCGAGGTTCACGATGTCCGGCATGCGGGGTAGCTTTTCCCCATGAAGACCGATCCGATCGCACTTCTCGAGAGTGACTATACGCCGCTCTACCTCGCGCCCCAGGCGGGCGTGAGCGAGTCACCGTTCCGTCGTCTGTGTCGCGAGTTCGGCGCCGACGTCGTGGTGACCGAGTTCGTGTCGGCGGACGGCATCATGCACGGAAATCAGCGGACGCTGGACTACCTCCGGTTCGACGACGACGAGCGACCCATCGGCGTCCAGATCTTCGGATCGGATCCCGGGATGATGGCGGATGCGACGGCCTTCGTGGCGGAGACGTTCGGGCCGGATTTCGTGGACATCAACTTCGGATGTCCGGTGAAGAAGGTCGTGAAGCGGAATGGGGGAAGCGGATGCCTGCGTGACCTCGATCTGGTCGAGGACATCATCCGGGCGTGCGTCGATGCGACGACGCTTCCGGTCACCGCGAAGATCCGCAGCGGCTTCGACGAGGCGTCGCGGGACCCGGTCGGGATCGGCCTGCGCTGTCAGGACGCCGGCGCCCGGGTGGTCACGCTCCACGCCAGGACGCGGGCCGACATGTACTCCGGCCACGCGCGCTGGGACGAGATCGCGGCCCTGACGGAGGCACTCGACGTGCCCGTGGTCGGCAATGGGGACGTGCGCTCGGGGGAGGACGCCCTGCGCATGAAGACCGAGACCGGCTGCGCCGGCGTCATGATCGCCCGCGGCAGCCACGGCGACCCGTGGATCTTCCGTCAGGGGCGGGCCGCCCTGGACGGCGAGCCGATTCCCGCCGACCCCACCGTCGAGGAGCGCTTCGAGATCTGCATCCGACACGCTCGGAACACGGTCGCCTACGAGAGGAACCGGAAGCGGGCGCTGCTCGAGTTCCGGAAGCATCTGGGCTGGTACACCAAGGGTCTGCCCGACGGCAAGGCGCTGCGGGGCGAACTCTTCCAGGTGACCGAGCTCGAGCAGATCGAGGAGATCCTGCAGCGCTACCTCGAGGCCTGGAAGGCCGGCGAGGTGGCGGGCGCAGGGGTATGACGTACTCGAAAACGCATCAGACGACAGGGACAGGCACATGAGCCAGATCGACACGCGTATTCGCGCAACCGACTTCGTTCGGGATGACTCCGCCCGGGGCGACGCGGCCCGGAACGACTCCGCCCGGCGCGACGCGTCGCGGCCGCTCTCGGCCTCGCCGGTCGTGCGTGCGGCCCGATGGGGGGCGACATTGAGCCTGCTGTTCGTCGTCGCCTGTGGTGGATCGGAGGGCGACATGGAGCCGAGCGCCGGCTCGGAGGGCGCCGCGGGCGCCTCGGCGGCCGAGACCGCCGAGGGAGACCTTTCCCGGGTCGGCCTGGAGAACCTGGCACAGCCGCGTCCAGGTCTCGTCACCTCCGGACAGCCGACGCAGGCGCAGGTGAACCAGCTGCGGCGCCTCGGATACGAGAACTTCATCAGTCTGCGGCCCGTGGTCGAACCGGGTGCCGGGTGGGAGGAGGAGGCGCTTGCGGAGGGCAGCTTCGAGCGCATCGCGATCGCGGGGCCGGAGGACCTCACGCGCGAGAACGTGGAGGCACTGGACCGCGCCCTCGCCGAGGCCGGCGACGCGAACACGGTGCTCTACTGCGCGAGCAGCAACCGGGTCGGCGCGCTCATGGCTCTGCGGGCCCTCTGGGTGGAGGGCGTGGAGCCGGATTCGGCTCTCGCGCTCGGACGCGCGGCCGGCCTCACCAGCCTGGAGCCCGCCGTGCAGGAGCTGCTGGCTGCCGGGAGATGAGGCGGGGAAGGGGGGCCGGAGAAGGGGTCCCCCCTCCACGCAACCGCCCGAATCCCTTATATTTACTCGTTGCTTGAAAGATGTGCGCTCGACGCATGTCCACTGGGGGCGTCACGGCTTCGACGTGTTTCGTGATGTCCGGGTTGCGTGCCGAAGTTCCGGGACTTCGTAAAACCTCCGGAAAACTTTTAGCTGCCAACAACAACATGGCGCTGGCCGCGTAAGCTCTTTGTAGCTTGACGCTGGACCCGTCGTCTGGATCGCCCGTCCGAGGCGTTCCTTTCTGACGTCGATAAGTCGGACTGGCTCGTGGTGTCGTCGCCGCATCACGAGTGAGACAACAGGTGACTGGCTGTGTGGACCGGTCGTGTGCTGACCACCCACAGCGAGATCAATAGCACTCTACGCACGTAGAGACCCGGTTTGACCGTCTCGCGGACGCGGGTTCGACTCCCGCCGCCTCCACTTTTGACCGAACAGCTCCTGCGATCCGAAAGGGTCGGGGAGCTGTTCGTGTATCCGGACGTCCCGGGTCGTGTGGAGGCGGCGGGCGTCTCACCCGCGTCCGCCTGCGCTGTGCGTTCCGCACATCGCGCGTCCGGGGTTCACCTGCGGTCGCCTGCGGCGATCCTCGGTGGCCTCGGCTACGCCTCGGTTCGACTCCCGCCGCCTCCACTTGTGACCGAACAGCTCCTGCGATCCGAAAGGGTCGGGGAGCTGTTCGTGTATTCGGACGTCGCGGGTCGTCGTGGAGGTGAGCGACCCTCACGGCCGCGCGCTACCGCCAGGTCTGCACGCGGGTGTCGATGGTCCGCAGGCCGTCGGAGAATTCGAGCTCGATGCTATCGGAGTCGGGGGTCACCCGGACCCTGCCCGAGCGTCCGAGGCTCAGGACCTGCCCGGTATCGGCGTCCCGGATGACGACGATGGGATAGTCGAGCGGATTCCACGCGACTTCGGCCTCGTCGGCCCCGACCCGGATGACGTCGACCGGGCTGACTCCGGGCGCGAGCGCGGGGCCGGCGACGGGGCGGCGCACGGCGGTGGTCGCGGCGAAGGAGGAGGAAAGTCGGAGATCGGCGAGTTCATCCCGGTCGAAGGAGCGGAAGGGCAGGACGAAGGCGAAGTGCCCCTCGTCCCCGGAGCCGTCCGCCATGGGAATGGGGTCGAACGCGAGCGAGAACAGCGTCGAGCCGTCCGAGGCCCGACCTTCGATGGTGTAGTCGCCGCCCGCAGGAAGCGATGGCGGTGCCTCCACCTCGAGCGCGGGCTCCAGGACGAGCTCGCCCCCCTCGACGCGTCCCCAGATCAGCAGCCCCGGCTCGGCCGGCTGGGAGGCCGCGATCGGGGCGTCGAACATCCGCGGTGCGCCGACGACCGGCGCGGGCGTCACCCCGTCGATGATCTTCTCGAAGACGTAGTCGCTGATCCACTCCGGACCGCAGTAGCTCATGAAGTCCTTGTACGTACTCGGGGACCGGAGGGCGAGCGACGATACGTCCAGGCCCCAGTGCCCGATTCCGCCTCCGGCATGGGGGTACGACCCGTCGGCGTTGCCGGCTCCGCACCCGGGCGAGTGCGGCCGCCCGAGGTTGTGTCCCCACTCGTGGGCGGCGACGGATCCCGCGCTTCCGGACTTGTCCCACCCGATCGCCACGGGCCAGCCGACGTAGCCGACGCCGGCGATGCCGCTTCCGTAGGCGACGTCGAGCACCCCGTAGTAGAACCGGCTGCTGCCATCCATCTGGCGCAGCGCATGGATCTCGCTGAGAACCGCGCCCCAGCCGTCGCTGTCGCCCGACTCGACGGCGGGCAGGTCGGTGGCATATTCGGCCCGGATCTCGATGTCATCGTCGGCGAAGGGCAGCATCGCGCGCGCCTCCTCCATGAAGTTCGCGGCGTTGGCGGCGCTCACGTCTCCGACCCGTCCGTTCACCGTCTGCCGGACCGGCACGAAGGTCACATCGAAGGAGGGGGTGTCGCGGACGTCGAGGGTCGCGTCGCCCGCGCCTCCGGGGTAGACGTTGTCCGACTCCACCGACTCGGCGATCGCGTCCGCCGGATCCACGACGACTTCGACCTCGAGGCCGGGCTGGATGAGGGAGCCGGGTACGAAGACGTTCCACGAGGCGCCGAGCGAGCCCTCGTCGATGGCCTGGGGCACCGAGCCGCCGGGCGCGGGGAGCGTCTCGGAGTGGGCCAGGCTCCCGCTCAGGTAGAAGTCGACCCGGACATCCGGGGAGAGGGTGTTGGGTTCGTCGGCGAGCACGAACACCCGGAGATACCCGTCCAGATCGGCAACGAGGGGGACGTCGCCGGCGAGCCGCTGGATGCGCTGATTGATGTAGGCACCTCCGATGTAGAGGTTCGGGCCTCCAGCCGCCGGGGCGTCGGTGGTCGCCGAGGCGGTTTCGGACCAGGGCGAACACCCCTCCGCATTGCACGCCCGGACGCGGTAGTCCCGGGTCGTTCCGGCAGCGAGACCGGAGTCCTCGAAGCTCGACGATTCCGCCGGGAGGGTCGTCAGCGTCGTCCACGCGCCGCCGGAAGGACGGGACTGGACTTCGAAGCCGGTCTCGTTGTCGGAGGCGTCGGTCCAGGCGAGGTCGATGGCGGTCTCCCCGTCCGGTGACGCCGTGAGGCTCGTCGGCGCGTCGGGCGGGAAGTCAGCCGTCGTGCCGACCGCCTCCGAGGTCCATGCGGAGCAGCCGGCGGCGTTGCACGCACGGACCCGGTAGCCGTAGGCGGTGGTCCCCGCGAGGCCGCTGTCGTCGAACCGGGTCGCGTCCACCGCCGCGCTGCCGACCGCGCTCCAGGTGCCGACCCCTCCCGGACGCCGTTCGACGTCGAACCGGTCTTCGTTGTCCGACGTGTCGGTCCATGTGACCCGGAGACTCGTCGCACCCGTGACGAGGACCGCGGGATCCGTGGGGGCGGAGGGCGGAACGTCGTCGGTGGTCACGCCGACGATGGC
>DATFJS010000328.1:0-4076 GCA_035269045.1 Longimicrobiales bacterium
GTCCTCAACGGCTCGAAGGACGTGGTCCGACGGATCGGCCCGGTGGGGACGATCTTCCTCGGGCGCGAGTCTCGCACCGCGCTCACATGGACGCCCGGCCGCCGGATCTTCGGTCATGCGCGGCTGGAATTCCAGCCGGCGGGTCCCCTTCGGCTGTCGGTCGGCTACACCTTCGACCAGCGGGGCGAGGACGCCTACGAGAGGCTCGGAGCGGTCCCGGATGTCGATCCGAGCGTGCCCTTTCCGTCCCCGCCCGCCTTCTCGGACCCGGCGCTGCTCGAAGCCGGAACGGGCGGGACGGTCCAGTGGCTGCGGGGAGGCGTACGATGGGTGCCGCGTGAGCGCGGTGCCTTCGGGATCGACCTCGACGTGGGCGTGCCCGTGACGGGCGACATCCCCCGGGCCTACGAGTTCACGGAGTTGCGCTTCCGGATGTACCGGGCGATCCGCCTGAGCGCGCTCTTCGACTGACCGCGTTGGGCGGGCGGCCGCCCCACGGACGATCGGCGGGTGTCTCGGCAGCGTTCAGCGTGTGCCCAGCAGCTCCCGTGCGTGGTCTCTACTGGCCTCCGACTCGGGGTCTCCTCCGAGCATCCGGGCGATCTCGCGAATGCGGGCATCTCCCTCGAGGCGCTCGACCCGCGTGGCCGCCACTCCGCCGGCATCGGCCTTTCGAACGAAGTGGTGCTCCGCGGCGCGAGACGCCAGCTGCGGCAGATGCGTGATCACGAACACCTGATGTGCCTCGCCGAGCCGCTCGAGCTTCCGGGCTACCGCGGTCGCGACCTCCCCACCGATCCCGGCATCGATCTCGTCGAACACGAGCGTGGGCACGAAGTCGACCTCCGCGAGGACGGTCTTCAGCGCGAGCATGACGCGGGACAACTCTCCGCCGCTCGCGACCTTCGAGAGTGACCGAGGGGGGAACCCGGGGTTGAGCGAGACCAGGAACTCCACCCGCTCCGCACCCCCCGGGCCGATGTGCTCGAGGCTCTCGAGCCGGATATCGAAGACGGCGCCGCTCATGCCCAGTTCGGGAAGGAGCTCTTCCACCGAAGCGCGCAGGCGGGAGGCTCCACTCGTCCGCGCCGCACTCAACTCCGCCGCAACATCGGCGAGTGCCGTTTCCGCACGCGCGACCTCCTGCTCCATCCCGGAGGCGTCGGCCTCGGCGTGGTCCAGCTCCGCGACTTCCTCCCGAAGCCGGTCCGCCGTCGCGAGGACGTCCTCCAGCTCCGGCCCGTACTTCCGCTTGAGCCGGAAGAGCGTGTCGAGGCGGTGCTGCAGCTCGGCGAGGCGGTCCGGGTCCATCTCGATCCCGTCGCCGTATCGATTCGATGCCCGTCCCGCCTCGACCGTGGCGTGATAGGCCTCGTCCACCAGCGTCGCGAGGTCCTCCAGCGCGGGATCGATCCGGGCCGCCTGGCGAAGTTCGTGCCGGACGTCGGCCAGGCGGTCGGACACGGTGTCGTCGCCGCCGTAGAGCACGTCGTACGCACGCCCCGCCGCCTCCGCGAGCTCCTTCGAGTGCTCGAGTCGAGCCGACTCGTCCCGGAGGCGCTCGTCCTCGCCCGGCTCGATGCCCGCCTCCTCGATCTCGCCGAGCTGAAAGCGCAGGAAGTCCCCGCGGCTCTCGAGTTCGCGTACCCGATCCAGGTGGGCGTCGAGTCGAGCGCGCGCCTCGCGAAGCCGCTCGTATGCCGCCAGGACACGCGCTGCGACGGCCGTGGCACCTGCGAGGGAATCCAGCATCTCGCGCTGGGCGGTCCGCGACAGCAGGGTCTGATGCTCGTGCTGCCCGTGAAGGTCGACCAGGCGCGATCCGAGCTCGCCCACGACGGTCGCGGTCGACGGAGAGCCGTTCACCCACGCGCGGTTCCGGCCCTCGGCCTGGACCTCCCGTCGAAGGATCAGCAGCCCCTCCTCGACCGGAAGGCCCAGTTCGTCCACACGGGCGATCAGGTCCGCGCGTCCCGATACGTCGAACACCGCCTCGATCACGGCCCGGTCGGTGCCGGCCCGGACATCGTCGGACGAGGCGCGCTCCCCCAGCAGGAGTGAAAGCGCATCGACCAGAATGGACTTGCCCGCGCCCGTCTCCCCGGTGAGCACGTTCAGCCCACCCGCGAGGGACACGGTCACGTCGTCCGCGACCGCGAAGTTCCGGATCCGGAGCTCGATCAGCATGAGACCCAGTCTATCTCGGAGCCCGCGGGCGAGTCCATGCGCACCCGGGACGTCATGCGCTCGCGTCTCCCGGAAGCGAACCTGGACGGGCGCCCCACCGGAGCTTCCGGCGAAGCGTCTCGAAGAAGGACTGCCCGGCGAACCGCACCAGCTGCACGGCGTCGTCGCTGCGATACACCCGCACCCCGCCGGTCGGCAGCGTGAAGCTTTCCTGGCCGTCGAGCGTGACGACCATCTCCGATTCGCCCTCCACCGGTGCGATGCGGACGGTGAGGTGAGGCGGCAGCACGACGGGGCGAAGCGCGAGGGTGTGCGGGGCGATCGGTGTGACCGTGAGGCAGTCGACCGACGGCTCGACGATCGGCCCCCCCGCGGAGAGCGAGTAGGCCGTCGAGCCGGTCGGCGTGGAGACGAGGACGCCGTCCGCGGAGAAACTCGCGAGCTCCTCCTCGTCCATCCCGTTCGAAACGAACAGCTCGAGCCGTGCGACGCGGGCGGCGCCGGCCTTGTTCACAACGACTTCGTTGAGCGCCCGATTCGACTCACCCGCGACCCCGGTCTCGATCGCCAGGGTGAAGCGGGGTTCGAGCAGGTAGTCCCCGGACGCCAGACGGGAGAGCGCCGTGCCGACCTCGTCGAGCGCGGCATGTGTAAGGAAGCCGAGGTGCCCGACGTTCACCCCGAGGAGGGGCGTTCCAGTGCCCACGAGGGCGCGGGCGGCCCGGAGCAGCGTGCCGTCGCCCCCGAGGGACAGCACCGCATCGACCTCCGAGGGGTCGTGGTACTCCGGCGTACCGGGGGGTGCGACGTCGCGGGACAGCGGCTCGACCCGGACCTCGATTCCGAGGTCGGATGCCTGTCTCACGAGGTCGGGAACGACCTCCTCCGCTTCCACGCCGCCGCGCACGACGACCCCGAGGCTGCGGACCGCGGGTGGCTCCCGGTCCACGGACATCGGTCAGGCGCTCTGGGGTCCGGCCGTTTCCCTCGGGGCCGCGTTCACGCCGATCCGCTCCGCGAAGGCGCGAGCGTGGTCGGCGATCCCACGGGCGTCGAGTCCGACCTCCGCGAGCAGCCCATCGCGATCCCCGTGCTCGATGAAGCGGTCGGGCAGCCCCATGGAGGTCGTACGCACCCCGGCACCCGTCTCGCGCTCCGCGATCTCGCGAGCGAGGAACGCGCCGAAGCCATTGCTGACCTGACCCTCCTCGATCGTCACGATTCCGGCGTGCGTCGAGAGCACCCGGTCGAGGACCGCCTCGTCGTACGGCTTGAGGTACCGGCAGTTCACGACCGTTGCGTCGATCCCACGCGCGGCGAGTTCCTGGGCCGCGTCGAGCGCGGGCAGGACCATCGTCCCGACCGCGAGCAGCGCGATGTCCTTCCCCGTCCGGACGATCTCCCATGTCCCGTAGGGCACCGCCTCGATCTCCGACGTCGGCGGAACCTCGGCGGGGACGTTGGCGCGCGGCCAGCGAACAGAGAACGGACCGCCCATGTGCTGAAGCCCGGCGCGCAGGAGGCCGATCATCTCGGCCCCGTCCTTCCCCGCGGTGACCGTCATGTTCGGGATGCCCAGCATGTACGAGATGTCGAGCGCTCCATGGTGGGTGGGGCCGTCGGCGCCGGCGATCCCGGCACGGTCCATCGCGAACACGACCGGAAGATCCTGAAGCGCTACGTCGTGCACGATCATGTCGTAGCCACGCTGCAGGAAGGTCGAATAGATCGCGACCACCGGCTTCACGCCCTCCACGGCGAGACCGGCCGAGAAGGTCACGGCGTGCCCCTCGGCGATGCCGACGTCGAAGTAGCGCTCCGGGATCTCCTTTGCGAAGAGGTCGGTGGAGGTCCCGTCCGGCATCCCGGCCGTGATCGTGACGAGCCGT
>DATFJS010000329.1:0-3185 GCA_035269045.1 Longimicrobiales bacterium
AGAGCCCCACACCGGCGGACAGACCGAAGACCGGCGACCACTCGGAGGACGCCCGCCGGGTGCTCCAGCCATCGGGGTTGGCGCGGTCGAATCGGACGAGGCCGGCACGGGCAGCGACGGAGACGCGCGGCGTGGCGCGGAAGCGACGCCCGAGCGCGGACGACGTTCCGGGCAGCGGCGCCGCGCCGGCGTGACCGGTCCCGAGTCCGTCGCGGACACCCTCGAGGGTCGCGACCGCGGTCCCGCACGTGGCGATCAGCTCGGGCGTGGCGACTTCACCGCTGCACCGGGCGGCGAGCTGCGCTTCCGCCGGCGACGCGGCCCACGCCAGGACTCCCAGCACGACCGTGGCCGCGCCCAGATGGGTGACGGCTCGCTCAGTCCGCATAGCGCACCCGCGGATCGTCCCCGTCCACGGCCTCGATCTCCCCAATCAGCCAGGGTGACTCGCCGGCGTCGCGGAGGTGCTCCATCACACCATCCACCTCGTCCGGTCCGACGACGAGGATCATCCCGGCGCCCATGTTGAAGACGCGGTACATCTCGTCCCGGCCGACGCCGCCCTCGCGCTGGAGCACGTCGAAGAGCGTACCCGGCTCCCACGACGACCGTTCGACGACCGCGCCGAGTCCGTCCGGGAGGATCCGTGGAAGGTTGCCGGGCAGGCCGCCACCGGTGTTGTGCACGAGCCCGCGGAGCTGCCCTGCCTCGATCAGCGGCATCGTCTGGTTCAGGTAGCTGCGGTGCACGTCGAGGAGCACCTCGCCCGCGGTCCGGTCCAGGCCCGGGAAGGGGTCGTCCACACCGAGACCCATCGTCTCGAACACGATGCGTCGCGCCAGCGTGTAGCCGTTGGTGTGCAGGCCGGAAGAGCGAAGACCGATCAGGGCATCGCCGGCCTCGATCCGTGAGCCGTCGACGATCCCGGCGCGCGGGGTCACGCCCACGATGAACCCGGCCAGGTCGTACTCGTCATCCTCGTAGAAATCGGGCATCTGCGCCGTCTCCCCGCCGAGCAGGGCACAGCCGTTCTCACGGCAGGCGAGTGCCACGCCGGTGACGACGTCCGTCACGACCGACTCGTCCATCGCGCCCGTCGCGAGGTAGTCGAGGAAGAAGATCGGGCGGGCGCCCTGAACCAGGATGTCGTTCACGCAGTGGTTCACGAGATCCTGACCCACGGTGTCGTGGCGACCGGTCATGAAGGCGACCTTGAGCTTGGTGCCCACCCCGTCGGCGCTCGACACCAGGACCGGCGCCTCCACGTCGTCCGGCACGGCATACAGGCCCCCGAACGCTCCGAGTTCGGAAAGCGTGTTGGCGTCGCGCGTGGACGCGACCAGCTCCTTCAGGCGGTCCTTGGCGCGATCCGCGGCTTCCAGGTCGACGCCTGCGGCGCGGTAGCTCTCGCTCATGCTCCCTCCACGGTGGCCGCGGTGAGTTCGTGTTCGAATGTCGTCATCTTCCGAAACTCGGCGACCCGGCGCTCCACCTCGCCGAGTTCCAGTGTCCGGAACCGGTCGACGCTGAAGTCCTCGACGGCGAACGATCCCGTCGCCGACCCGTAGATGATCGCCCGGCGGAGCGCCTCGTGCGCCTCGCCCTCGTGCGCGCCCTCGGCGGCCAGCGCGCCGAGGAACCCGCCGGCGAAGGCATCCCCCGCCCCCGTCGGGTCGAACACCCGCTCGAGCGGATAACCGGGCGCGAAGAACATCCAGTCGCGGGCGTACAGGACGGCGCCATGCTCGCCCTTCTTCACCACGACGTAGCGCGGACCACGATCCATCACCCAGCGCGCCGCATCGAGAAGGCTCGGCGTGTCGGCGAGCTCCCGGACCTCGGAATCGTTGAGCAGCAGCACGTCGACATGCTCGAGAACGCGGAGCAGCTCCGCGCGCTTGCTCTCGATCCAGAAGTTCATGGTGTCGGCAGCGACGAGCCGGGGCGAGTCCACCTGCCGGAGCACGTCGAGCTGCAGCTCGGGATCGATGTTGCCGAGGAAGACCACGGGCGAATCGCGGAAGTGCTCCGGGATACGCGGACGGAAGTCGGCGAACACGCCGAGACGCGTCTCGAGCGTGTCTCTCGAATTCAGGTCGTAGTGGTACCGACCGGACCAGAAGAAGCTCTCGCCCTCCGCCTTCTCGATACCGTCGAGATCGACCCCCCGGGCACGGAGGAAGTCGAGGCGATCGACCGGATAGTCGTCCCCGATCACTCCGACCACCCGGACGGGCGCGAACAGGCTCGCGGCCGCGGAGAAGAAGGTGGCGGAGCCGCCGAGCACGCGCTCGGCCTCACCGAAGGGGGTCTCGACCGAGTCGAGTGCGACGCTTCCGACGACGAGTATCGACATGTGATGCGGATCGGGGGTTCGGAGAATCAGTCGGCGGAGCGTTCCATGCGCTCCGGAGCCTCGATGCCCAGGATGCGGAGTCCGTTGGCCAGCACGATCGCCGTGGCGCGGGCCATGACCAGCCGAGCCGCGCGGAGGTCCGGATCGTCGACCAGGACGGACAGCTCCGGGTTCTGCGAGGGATTCCCCGCATGGTACCAGGTGTTCACGGCGCCCGCCGTCTGCTCGAGGTAGTCGCACAGGAGATGAGGCGCGCGGAGCTCCGCCGCCTTCTCCACCCATCCCGGGAAGTCCGCCAGCTGCTTGATCAGCTCCCGCTCGAGCTCGTGATCGAGCACCGAGAGGTCGACACCCTCCCCGTCCGCATCGTCCATCGCCATGTCGGCCTTGGCGAAGATCGAGTGCATGCGGGCGTGCGCGTACTTCACCTTGTAGACGGGATTCTTGTCGGACTGGTCGAGCGCCATGTCCAGATCGAAGACGAGGTGGCCCTCGGGCTTCCGCATCTGGAAGAAGTAGCGCGTGACGTCGACCCCGACCTCCTCGAAGAGGTCGCGGAGCGTCGTGTAGGAGCCCGCGCGCTTCGAGAACTTCACCTCGCGCCCTTCCCGCTCGACCCGGACCATCTGGTGGAGAACGTACTCGGGGTAGCCTTCCGGCAGACCGAGCGCCTGCACCCCGGCGCGCACGCGGGCGACCGTGCCGTGGTGGTCGGAACCCTGGACGTTGATCGCCGTCTCGTAGCCCCGCTCCCACTTGGTCATGTGGTAGGCCACATCGGGCAGGAAGTAGGTCGCGGTGCCGTCGGAGCGGAGCATCACGCGGTCCT
>DATFJS010000330.1:0-4630 GCA_035269045.1 Longimicrobiales bacterium
CCGTCGGAGGACCCTCGTAGAAGACCCACGGCTCACCGTCGCGGGTGGCCTCCTGGGTCTGCTCGAACAGGTCCTCCTGGCGCCACCGCTCGAGGGTGGCGGACTCCAGCGACTGCAGAGATTCGGGATACTCGGGATACCGCATCTATCGATTTCGCTCGGTCAGCGTTCGTCGTCTGATTCCTCGAAGTCCTCGTCGAGTCCGGAATCGGAAGACTCGTCGAGCTCGAAGCTCATGTCGTCGGCGGCGGCGCCATCGTCCGCGAACGACATCTCGGCGTCCGCGACGGTGTCGGCGACCCGCGAAGCCCCCCCCTCCGTCGAGGTGTCCCCATCCGCGCCGGCCACGGAGGAGGCGTCCTGCGACGCCCCGTCGCCGGACTCGGGCGCGGGCTCGCTCGCGGACATGGGGTCGACCCCGAGCCCGACCACCATGTACTCCTCCAGGGTATCGCCCTCCTGGATCTCGACCACGTCGAGCTCGCGCTCCAGAAGCTGGCGAAAGTTGGCGAGGAAGCGCGCCCGACGGCGCGTCAGCTCACGCGCCGACTGCTTGAGATCCGCCAGCCGCTCCTCCGCATCCACGATCGCGCGGCGTGCCCGCTCCTCGGCATCCACGACCTCGCGACGTGCTCGCTCCTCGGCCTCGGCGCGAATTCGATCCGCATCGGCCCTGGCTTCTGCGCGGGTCGCATCGGCCTCGCGCTGCGCGGAGGTCGAGATGTCCTGACGGAGTTGCTGAGCCGTGACGAGGGCGTCGTTGACCGCCTTCTCCCGTCCCGTCTGGGCCTCGACCTGCTCCGAAAGCCGATCCACGCGCTCCTTGAGGGTCAGGTTCTCCTTGACCAGTTCCTCGAACCGCTCCGCGGCGAGTTCCAGGAACGACTCGACCTGCTGCGTATCGTAGCCGCGCAGGGATTTCGTGAAGTCGCCCGCCTTCTTGCGGACGTCGAGAGGAGTGAGATCGATCATCGTGGTCTCCGGGTGTGGGGCGTGGCCCCTCGTTACGCTGGCTCGTATCCGGGTCGCTCGCCGAAGAGCGCGGTGCCGACACGCACCATCGTGCTGCCCTCCTCGATCGCCATTCCGAGGTCGTTCGTCGTGCCCATGGATAGCGTGGTGCCCACGTCGGGTCTGTGACGCCGCACCGCCTCGAGCGTCTCGCGAAGCCCCCGGAAGGTCGTTCGGAGCACCGTCTCGTCGTCCACGAAGGGTGCCATCGTCATCAGTCCGTCGAGGCGGAGCTCGTCGAACTCCGCGACCTCGAGGATCTGCTCGACGACCCGTTCGCTCTCGAACCCACCCTTCGCATCTTCGCCGGACGTGTTCACCTGCGCGAGCACCGGCATGCGGGCGCCCTCCACCGCGTCTGCGAGCTTCCGCGCGACCTTGATCCGTCCGACCGACTGCACGAGGTCGGCGACACCCGGCAGCCGGGACGCCTTCCGGCTCTGAATCGATCCGATCATGTGCCACCGCACGCCCTCGGGATGCCCGAAGTGCTCGACCTTCTCCTCGAGTTCGGCGACCCGATTCTCTCCCAGGTCGGTGAGTCCCGCGGCCAGCGCGGCCTCGATCGCCTCGAAGGGGTGGCTCTTGGTCACCGCGACCAGCGTCACCTCGTCGGGAGAACGGCCGGCGCGGTCACACGCCTTCTCGATCGAGGCGCGGACCTCTGGAAGCGTTTCGCGAAGTCGTTCGGCGTACATCCGGATCGGTCGGCTCCGGTTTCAGGTGGGGCGAATCGAGGGACAGGGGAAACGAGCCCCGGGGGGACATGCAAGAGGGCCCCGCCGGCGGATCGCCGACGGGGCCCTCGCACACCTCGGCGCGGACGCGGTCAGCGACCCACGGTGAAGGTAATGGGAATCTGGACCCAGACGGCCGTGGTCTTGTCACGGTTCTGGGCGGGCACGAACTCCATCACGTCCGCGACCTCGAGAGCCGCGGCGTCGAGTGCGTCGTAGCCGGACGTCCCCGGGGGATCGCGGCGAACCTCGCGATCCATCACCTCACCATCCTCAGAAATGTACAGCCACACGATCACCTCTCCACCGATGCCGGACTCCTTCAGGAGCGGCGGATACTCGCGCTCGAGCACTCGCTGCACCTCGCGGGCGTTCGTCAGTCGGGGCGGCGTGTCGTACGGGATGAAGCGCGGACCGGTCTGGTCACCGCTTCCCGCCGTAGCATCCGGCGGCGGCGGGAGCATCTCGACCGGATTGTCCTCGAAGGTCGTGGGCGCGATCGTGATGTCCTCGTCGATCTGCGCCTCGGCGATCGTCGGCGTCGCTGGACGCTGGATCGCCTCCGGCGGCGGCGGGATCTCGACCTCGGGCGGAATCTCGATGGCCTCGAGTTCCTCGCCTTCGAACGAGACGTCCTCGGCGGAAAGATCCGGGAAGAGGGCGAAGATCGCGAAATGGATCGCGATGGCGCCCATCATGCCGCCCCAGAACCAGCTTTCCCAGCCCCTCTTGAGCTTGTCGTTGGCCGTTTCTTCGGCCGCGAGGAGGCTCTTGTTCTCCTCGGGTACGGGTTGAGCGGTCATCGGCGTGCCCTCGTCATGCGCTGTTCGAGTTCGGTCGCGAAGACCACGCGAACCACGCCGGCGGCCTTCAGCTGTTCCTGCATCTCGTCGATGAGGCGATACGGCACCTCACGATCCGAACGGATCGATACGACGAGCCGCCGATCGGAATCGGCGTAGATCGGTGCGACGATCGGTCGCACCTGGTCCATCGTGAGCGGCTGGTCGTTGATGAAGACCTCGCCCGCCTGCGTGAGCCAGATGTTCAGGATATCGTCGCGCTTCTCGTCGATCTTCTCGGTCGCTTCCGCGGCCGGCCAGACGATGTCCTGTTCCTTGTCGGTCCTGAACACGGTCGTGACCATGAAGAAGATCAGCAGGAGGAACGCGATGTCCGCCAGCGACGAGTCCGGAATCTTGTCCGATGCGGACGACTTACGGCTGAACCCACCACCCTTGATCGACATCAGCCACCCTCCTGGACCTGAAGCGAAATCTTGTCGGCACCCGCCGACTGGAGCCCGTCGAGCACATCGATCATGTGCCGGTAGGCCGTCTCGGGGTGGGTCTGCACCACCGCGATGAGATTCTCGTTCTGCGCGAAGTCGGTCCGCCAGACGCCTTCGACCTGGTTGGCCGTGATCGGCTGGATCTGCTCCGACTCACCGCGCTTGACGTCGATCCGCCCGCCCGGCTGCACCAGGAAGAACATCAGGTTCTTCGGGTTGATCTCCTGCTCCTCGGCGTTGGGCTCGGGGAGCACGATCGCGAGGCCCTTGTCCTTCGGGAACACCGTCGTGACAAGGAAGAAGATCAGCAGCAGGAACGCGATGTCCGCCATCGAGGACGACGGAATCTCGTCGCTGACCTTCGACTTCTTCTGAAGAACGGCCATGGAAGGCTTGGGCTGGGGTTCGTTGGGTCTTACTTGAACGTCGGGGGCGGAGTTCCGCCTCAGATCTTCTCGGCCTCGGGGTCGTCGAGATCGGCACCGCGGGTCTCCACGCTCGGCGACGGATCCGGGCGAGCCAACGAAGGCTCCGCACGGGCTACCTTGCGCGCCGCATCCTTGACCACCTGCAGGCGACCGTCCTTCTCGAGGTCCCAGGCGATGTTGAGGATGCGCTGTGCACCCTGCTCCATGTCGAGGATCAGCCCGTCGATCTGCGTCACGAAGTAGTTGTAGCCGATGTTCACCGGCACGGCGATCACGAGTCCCGTCGCCGTGGTGAGCAGCGCCACCTTGATGCCGCCCGCGACGAGGGCGGGATCCACGTTACCGGCCCGCGCGATCGCGTCGAAGGCGATGATCATTCCGGCGACCGTCCCGAGGAAGCCCATGAGGGGCGCCACGTTGGCGATCGTCGCCAGAATCACGAGGCCACGCTCGAGGAACGAGAGTTCGATGGTACCCGTCGTGCTGACGGCGTGGTCGATTTCTCCCTCGATGACCGAGCCCCCCTTCATGCGACGCAGGCCCGAGTACAGGATCGCGGCCGTCGGCCCCGGAGTGGCCGCCGCGATCTCGATCGCTTCCTGCGTCCGCCCCGCGCGCGCGGCCTCTTCCACCTCCGCGAGGAGTCGCTGGGTACCGCGGTGCGCGGCATACAGCGTCCACGTCTTCGCGATGATCACGCCGAGCGCGACCAGCGAGCAGAGAATCAGCGGATACATCATCGGGCCGCCGTCGGCGAACAGCGTCAGGAGATCGTATTGGGTGTCCAAGAACGGTCCTCGGGCAGAGTCGTCGTGTCGAGATGACGAGATGGTTCAGGGGCTAGACCGCGAGAATCTACCCGGGGCCTTTCCCGGATGTCAACGCGGAAGATTTCCTCATGTCGAGCTCCGGAATCGCCAATCGTGGCGTCGCGCACGGCGTGATGACGGGCCGGACGGACCAGGTTCTCTCCACCGCCGACCCGGGAAGGTTCCGGTCGCGAACCCGAACACACCGGGATGATGCCGCGCCGAATCATGCCGTCTTCGGTGACAGGGTCAGGGTCGCCTTCCGGGCCGCACCGGTCAGAATCTCGCGCAGCCGCTCCGTCCCGACGTCCCGCTCCATCCGTCCGCCCCGGGCCACGCTGACCCGCGCGGACT
>DATFJS010000331.1:0-2255 GCA_035269045.1 Longimicrobiales bacterium
ACCCATGAGCAGCGTCGGCCAGTACACGGCGTGCGTCGTGAGGATGTCCTTTCCGATCAGGTGGAGATCCGCCGGCCACCAGGAGCCGGACACGTCGTCCCACGCGGGGTCGTCGGGCGGGGTGTCGGCGGTGACCGCGCCCGAGGCGGTGAAATAGTTGATGAGGGCGTCCACCCACACGTAGGCGACGTGCTCGGTCGCGAAGGGCAGTTCGACGCCCCACCGAAGGCGACGCTTGGGCCGCGAGATCGAGAGGTCGCCGAGCGGCTGCTGGAGGAAGCCCAGGATCTCGTTCTTCCGCACCTCCGGCACGATCCAGTCGGGGTTCTCCTCGATGTGGCGAATGAGATCCTCCTGGAAGTCGCTCATCCGGAAGAACCAGTTCTCTTCCTCGACCCACTCGACCGGCCTGCCCGAGATCGGATCGACCCGATCCGGCCCGATCTCCTTCTCGGTGAAGTAGCGCTCCTGACCGACGCTGTACCAGCCGGAGTACTCGCCGGCGTAGATGTGCCCACGGTCGTGGAGGCGCTGCACGAACGCCTGCACGATGCGGATGTGTTCCTCCTCGGTGGTCCGGATGAACCGGTCGTAGCCGATGTCCAGCAGGTCCCACGCGTTCCGGAAGCGCTCGGCCATGTCGTTGCACAGCTGGATCGGCTCCACGCCGCGCCGGCCCGCCTCCTCTTGGATCTTCTGCCCGTGCTCGTCGGTGCCCGTCAGGAACAGCACGTCCCGTCCGGCCTGCCGATCGAAGCGGGCCAGGGCGTCGGCAAGAATCGTCGTGTAGGCGTGCCCGATGTGGGGCTCGCCGCTGGCGTAGTAGATCGGCGTCGTGAGATAACGGCGGTCGTTCATGCTGGCTGGCTCCGGTGGGTCATGCGTCGTCGGTTCGCCCGGGTCGGGGTCCTCCGGACACCTCGCCCTTGAGTTCGTCGAGGTGAAGCGTCCGGCGCTCGCCCTCTTCGTCCCGAAGGGTGATGCGCTCCTGGAGAATGTCCACGGCGATCACGAGTTCCTCGCCGCGCGACGTGCGGAGCGTCCTGCCCTCGCGGGGGAAGCGTCGCCGCGCCTCCACGTACGTCTTGTGCTCGTACATCAGGCAGCACATGAGGCGGCCGCAACACCCGGAGATCTGGGCGGGATTGAGCGAGAGGTTCTGGTCCTTGGCGAGCTGGAGGCTGACCGGCTTCAGCTCCGGCAGCCACGTCGAGCAGCAGAGTTCACGGCCGCAGCGTCCCACGCCGCCGAGCAGCGCGGCTTCGTCGCGCACGCCGATCTGCTTGAGCTCGATGCGGGTCCGGAAGGCCCGGGCGAGGTCACGCACCAGCTGGCGGAAGTCCACCCGTCGGTCGGCCGTGAAGTAGAGGATCAACTTGTTGCGGTCGGCCTGCCATTCGGCCTCGGTGACCTTCATCTTGAGGCCGCGCTTCCGAACGATCTCCCGCGCCTGGAGGCGGACGTTCTCCTCCTCGTCGCGCAGTCGGGCGAGCTTCTCCTCGTCCGACTCGGTCGCCACGCGAAGCACCCGCTTCTCGGGCACCGGTGTCGCGCATCCACCCGACGAGGAGCACTTCCGTTCGGCGATCCTGCCGACCGCCGTGACCTCCCCGAGGTCCTCCCCGCGGTCGGCCTCGACCACCACGCGGTCGCCCGGTACGAGATCGATCGAGCCGAAGGTGAAGTAGTCCTTCCGGGTCGACTTGAAGACGACCTCCGCGAATCCGTGCATCAGCTCGGCGGGCCGTCCTCACCGCGCCACGAGCCGATCGCCTCGAACTTCGCCCAGCGCTCCTCGCGAAGTTCGTCCGGATCGAGCTCGTCGAGCTCCTCCAGCGCGGTGGTGAGTGCCTTCCGGAGTGCGTCGGCTGCCGCGTCCCAGTCGGCGTGCGCTCCCCCCGACGGCTCCTCGACGATGATGTCGGCGACGCCCAGGGCCTTCAGATTGGAAGAGGTCAGCTTGAGCGCGGTGGCCGCCTTCTCCCTGTGCTCGGCCGAGCGCCAGAGGATCGCGGCGCACCCCTCGGGCGAGATGACCGAGTAGGTCGAGTGCTCGAGCATCACGATGCGGTCGGTCACCCCCAGTGCGAGCGCGCCGCCGGATCCGCCTTCGCCGATCACCACGGAAATCGTCGGCACGCGCAGCCGGGCCATCTCACGGAGATTCATCGCGATGGCCTCGGCCTGACCCCGCTCCTCGGCGCCCAGCCCGGGATAGGCTCCGGGGGTGTCGATGAGGGTGACGATGGGGCGGT
>DATFJS010000332.1:0-8000 GCA_035269045.1 Longimicrobiales bacterium
GACAACGGCCGGAAGCAGGCGGCCCAGGCGAGCGAGCGACAGCGCGGAGGCGGCGGCCGGACCGGCCATCTCCCCCGTCACGTCCTCCCCCTCCGCGACCCTGCGATCCATCGAGAGGGCCACCACGTGCTCCGCCGAGGCGTCCGGCGCAAGCGGTACGGCGAACGCACCGCGCCGCTCCGCGTCCCCGTCCGAGTCGGCGTACCAGCCGAGCAGTCGTGCACGATGCAGGGTCACGACCAGGCGCGCGGGTCCCGCCGACATCGCGAGGAAGCGCTCGAGACGCTCGGCGTCGAGGCCCTCGACGGCCATCGCGACGATGTCTTCCTCGGGCACGACACCCGCAAGGGCCGCGGAATCGCGGTCCGATGCAGCCGCACCGACCACGCGGAGCGTACGCCCGCGCTTCAGGTCGAAGAGTCCTCGTTCGGCGTTGTACATGGCGTCATCCCTTCTGGCGACGGTACCGGATGCACCGCCCTCGATGGAGCTGAGAACCCCGCTCGGCTCCCGGGGATCCGCGCGAAGGCTGCGTCGCACCGCGGCGACCTCGGGAGACGGGTTCGTCTCTTCGGGAACCACGAGCAGACCCATGTCGGCGAGAAGGCGTCCGGACCGTGGGCCGCTGGTGACCTGCACGAGCAGCGGCGCCAGCAGCAGGCCGACGAAGATGGGGCTCATCCACGCCGCGAAGAGCGGACTGATCAGCAGCGTCGCGGCCGTCCAGACCAAGCCGATCGCCCACACCGGCGCCGTGTGCCGGAGCGCGTCGCGGAGCCCGATCCGCTCGGCTCCGGGCATGCGCGGATTCCACCCGACCGACCGGCCGGCCACGATCTCCAGCACGAAGATCGAGTGCTGGATCATCAACACGGGGGCGAGGGCGATCGAGAGGGTCGTCTCCACGAGCGCGCTCGTCACCAGACGCACCGGACCTCCGAACGACCGGGCGTCGCGGCGCAGCGTGACGAGCAGCCCGAGGACCTTCGGGAGGAAGAGCACGACCACGGTCCCGAGCAGGAGCGACACGCCTCCGGTCGCGCCGATCGGTACGGACTCGACGAGCGGAACCCCCGAAAGCGCCGGCACGAACACATAGGCCGTCCCGGCGAGCAGCATGCCCAGCCACAGCAGCGAGGAGACGTACGCCATCGCGCCCGAGAGGAAGTGGAGTCGATTCGGCACGCGGAGTCCCGGAAGCGCGAGCAGGCGGAGGTGCTGCAGGCTTCCCTGAGCCCAGCGCCGGTCCCGTCGGGCATACGGAGGGAGCGATTCCGGGAGTTCCTCGAACGACTGTCCGATGGTGGGGTCGAGGACGACCCTCCAGCCGGCCCGGCGCAGCAGGGCGGCCTCCACGAAATCGTGGCTGAGCACCTCTCCACCCAGCGGCGGATCGCCCGGGAGCACGGGCAGCCGGGCCTCGTCGGCGAAGGCGTCCATGCGGACGATCGCGTTGTGGCCCCAGTAGTTCGCGTCCGGCCCCTGCCAGAACGCCTGCCCCGCTGCGAGCACCGGCCCGTAGACCGTTCCCGCGAACTGGAGCGCCCGCGCGAAGAACGATCGGGCACGGATCATCCCCGTGGGCGCCTGCAGAAGGCCGACGTCGGGATTCGCCTCCATGCGCCGGACCATCGCGACGAGGGACGCACCGCTCATCAGACTGTCCGCGTCCAGCACCACCATGAAGTCGTAGTCGTCGCGGCAGCGAGCGGTGAACTCCGCGAGGTTCCCCGCCTTGCGACCGGCGTTGTCCGGGCGCCGTCGGTAGTGGATGCGGGCGGACGGGTGGCGGGATCGCAACCGGTCGACGTGCGCCAGTTCCTCCCGGGCGACCCGGTCGTTCCGGGTGTCGCTGAGGATGTGGACGTCGAAGGCATGGGGATGGCCGGCTCGTGACAGCCCGTCCAGCATGGCCGAAACCCGCGCGGCGACATGGTCGGGCTGCTCGTCGAACACGGGGATCGCGAGCGCGGTCCGCGACCCGAGAGCCCTCCCCGCCCCGGGGTCCCCCGGGGCCTCCACCGGCACGAGCGTGTTGGGGTCGCGGTCCAGCATGAGGAGGACGAACCCGACCACGGCCGTCCAGAACGGCACCACGATCCAGGTGAAGGTCGGGACGAACAGCCCGAAGATGACCAACTCGAGCGCCGTGAGACCGCCACTGCCCAGAATGCCGAGCATGAGGGCGGCTCCGCCGGCGGCCGTCGCCAGGATCAGCGCGACGAGCGTCACACGCCGGAGCGCCAGCGCGGGGAATCGGTAGCGGTGCGTCACGGCTGCTCCGGGGCCGGAACGTCGAGCAGCCAGCTCCACGTTTCGGTCAGGATTCGGTCGGATCGCAGATACGCTTTCATGTCCGCGGGAACCCCGGGCTCCCCCTCGAGGATCCACGTGGCGCGGTGCCCGCCGTCCGGAAGCCGTTCGACGCGCACGTCCGTCACCCGGCCCGTGGAGGAGGAGACGAGCGCCTCGACCTGCTCGTCGGTCTCCAGCTCGTCGAGGTAGCCGCCGCGGAAGTCGACCACGACCCGACGATGGTGGGGCGGCGGCGGGTCCATCTCCCCCGGCAGCCCGGCGTTCGCGACCCGGGTACGGACGACCCGCGCCGGGCCGGAGGTTTCGGCAGGCCGGACGTCGAAGGTGCGGAGCGTGTACGCCCAGTCGCTTCGATCACCCGGCTCGAGAGGATCGGACGGGGACCAGAATGCGACCATGTTGTCGGCGAACTCCGTGTCGGAGGGAATCTCCGCGAGTCGGACCGACCCGCCTCCCCAGGCGGCCGCCGGATCCACCCAGAGCCCGGGGCGACGATGGTAGAGGGCCTCCAGGTCGAGGTAACGGTCGAAGTCGCGCGTCGGCTGCGCGAGCCCGAATCCCGCGGGATCGCGGTCGAAGAGGGAGGTCACGCGGATCCGGCCGGGATTCGACAGCGGCCGCCAGATCACCTCGCCGGCGTGCGTCTCCATCAGGAGGGCTTCCGAGTCGTGGACACGTGGACGGAAATCGGCCTCCCCGCCCAGATCGAATGTCCCGTGCAGGTACATGCTGGTGAGCGGTGCGACCCCGAGGTCCGGCACGGGCTCACGTGCGAACAGACGCGTCCGGACGTGCATCTCTGTCGGTCGGGCGGGTGTCGACGGCCCGGCGGTGAGGTCCGATCGACCGGGGACGAGCTCGAACCTGTAGGCGCCGGTGATCGACGGACCGTCCAGCAGCGCGTGGACGACGAGGCTCGTGTCCTCCGGGAGCGGCTCACGAATCCAGAACTCGACGAAATCCGGGAACTCCTCCGGATCGGGTCCGGCCACCCCCACGGCGACGCCGCGCGCCGAGAGGCCGTAGACATGGTCCGGCCCGAGCATCCGGAAGTACGATGCGCCCCGGAACGAGACGATCTCGTCGTAGTGATCCGGGCGGTTCATGGGGTGCAGGATACGAAACCCCGCGAAACCCGCCTCGGCCGGCAGATCCATGTCCTCCGCCTCGATGTCCCCGTCGTAGGTGAAGAGCGAGGTGTCGAAGCCCGCCGTTGCCGACGTGTCGGACGACACCAGATGCACCCGTACGGGCGTCTCCACTCCCCCGCCGGGATGGTCCAGCTGCACCTCGAAGGGGAGTGGATCGCCCCAGATCGCCGACTCCGGACGGAACCTTATCGCCCGATATTGATCATAGGAGAGCGCTGCCGCCGGCGTACCTTCCACGAACGACGCGGGTGCCACCCAGGCGGTCCGCGCCCGCTCGGCCGCGATCGACGTGACGAAGTCGAACAGACCGCGGGTATCCGACGGCTGCCATACGGGCTCGGTACCGCGGGCCGGAAGCTCCGCGACATCGCCGCCGCCGCTGGAGGCGTCGCCGCAGGCGGACATGCCCCCCCAGAGAAGGGCGAGGATGAAGATGACCCCGAATCGGGGAGAGACGACGAACAACGGGGACTCCGTGCGCGAAAGACGATTCATTCGCGCTGGGGGTACCCTCGTGCTCGCCAATTGTCTCGTCATGGCGCCGCTCTGGGTCCGTACGGGGACGTTCGGGCCCCACTGGATCGCGCTCGAGATCGCGCTGCTGGTGGCCGTGTTCCTGGTCCTTCCCCGACGGTGGTGGGCGCGGGGGGCCGCATGGGTGGCGGCCGGGGCGATTCTCGCCACGACGCTTCTGCTGATCGCCGATTCGGCCGCCCGCATGAGCCTCGCACGCCCCCTGAACCTGTACCTCGACGCCCGTCTCGTCGGCTCCGTGCAGAATCTCCTCGACGGCACGTTCGGGAGCGGATGGGGACCCGTGATCCTGATCGGGGGCGTACTCGCCGCCGTCGGCCTCGTCGTGGTCCTCGCCCGCCTCCTCGCGGGCCTGACGGAGACCCGGGACGGCTGGCGACCCCGCGTACCCGCCCTCGTGGTCCTCGTGCTGCTCGCCTCGCTGGTCCCGCTCCGGTGGGCTCATCCGCGCGGCGTGGTGCTGGGGCTGCCGGTCACGCAGCTGGCGCGGGAGCAGACGAAGTACCTCGGCAGCATGCTGCAGGAGCGGGACCGGTTCGCCGCCGAGGTCGCCGCCACGAGGACGGACTGGTCCACCGAGCCGGGCCTCCTCGTCGAACTCGACCAGCGGGACGTCGTCCTCGCGTTCATCGAATCGTACGGCACGTCCGCGGTCGAGGACCCTCGCTACGCACCGGTGGTCACGCCGACCCTGGAGGAACTCGAGCGTGTGGCCGCAGACCGGGAACTGCACGTGGCGACCGGGCGTATGGTCGCGCCGAGCCAGGGCGGGATGTCGTGGCTCGGGCACGGCTCGGCGATCAGCGGGCTGTGGCTGGACAACCAGCTCCGGTACGAGCTCATGCTGGGAAGCGACCAGCCCACCCTCGTCGACGACTTCGAGGAGGCCGGGTACCGGACCGTCGCTCTCATGCCGCAGATCACCATGGCATGGCCGGAGGGGCGGCTGCTCGGCTACGACGAGATCTGGACGCGTCCCGAGATCGACTACCGCGGCCCTCCGCTGAACTGGGTCACGATGCCGGACCAGTTCACCTGGTCGTACATGCAGCGCAACGCGCTCGACGATCCGACCGACGCGCCGGTGTTCGTCGAAGCCGGCATGATCAGTTCACACGCCCCCTGGACCCCGATCCTCGAGCTCGAGCCGTGGGCCGAGATCGGAGACGGGTCGATCTTCGAGCGCTGGAGGGACGCGGGAGAGTCCCCCGAGAGCCTCTGGCGGGATGGCGAGCGGGTGCGGGCGGCCTACGCGGAATCCGTCCGGTATGCCCTCGAGACGATGGTGTCGTGGGTGGAGCGGTACCTCGACGACGACGTCGTGCTGGTCGCGCTCGGCGATCACCAGCCCGCGCCGCTCGTGACCGGTGACGGCGCACCGCGCACCGTGCCGGTGCACATCATCTCGACCGACGCGGAGCTGGTCGAGCGCTTTGTCTCGCGCGGGTTCGTTGCGGGTGCTTTCCCGCCTGCCGCGTCCCCGGACGGCAGCGAGCCGCGGATGAGCGAGCTCCGCAGCATTCTGGTCGGAGCCCTGTCGTCCCCCGCACGAGGCACGACGCAATGAGGGCCGGCTGGTCCACCCCGAGTCGCCTCTTCCACTGGATCGTCGCGCTTCTGATCGTCGTGACGGTACCCATCGGCATCGCCATGACGAGCGAGGGGTTCGAGGGCGTCCGCAACGGTCTCTACGTCGCCCACAAGGGGATCGGCGTGCTCATCCTCGTGCTCGTCCCGCTCCGTGCACTCTGGCGGTGGCTGACCCCGGAGCCCCCCCTCCCCGACGAGATCCCCGCGAAGGAACGCCGTCTCGCTCGAGCGACGCATCTGGGGCTCTACGCGCTGCTGCTCGTCATGGCGATCAGCGGCTACCTGCGTACCGCGGGCGGAGGCTATCCCATCGAACTGCTCGATGCGCTGGGCATCCCCCTGTTCGTGGGCGAGATGCCGGTCTGGGCCGATCGGTTCTCCGTGATCCACGGCTTCGTCGCCTACCTGCTGGTTGCGACCATCGCCGTCCACGTGGCGGCCGTCCTGCACCACACGCTCTTCGGAGGCGTCAACGTCCTCTCACGCATGTGGCCGCCGGTGGCATCCGACCGCGACGACAGGCCTGCCGGGGACGACGCGCATACCGGCGGCACGGGCGGCGAGCGAGCCAGGGCCGGCGACTCCGACGCGGGGGCGCGTCCGTGATCCCGGCTCGGCTCCGAAGCATGCTCGGTCTCGCCCGGTCGCTCTTCACGTACTGGCGGCCCGGCCGTCAGCGGGGACTCCGGACCCTCTACCGTCCGTTCGTGCAGCCGGGCGACCTCGTCTTCGACGTGGGTGCCCACCTCGGAGACCGGACGGCCGCGTTCCAGTCGCTGGGCGCGCGCGTCGTCGCCTTCGAGCCGCAGCCCGCCCTCGCGACATGGCTGGCGCGCATCGTCGGACGTCGCGACGGAGTTACGCTGCGGAGGGAGGCCGTGGGGGCCCGGCACGGCACCGCCACCCTGGCCGTCGCACGCCGACACCCCACCGTCTCGACCCTCGCGGACGACTGGCGCCGCCGGATCGCGGAGACCAATCCCGGCTTCCGCGACGTCGAGTGGGACGGAGAGGTGGAGGTCCCGGTCACGACACTGGACCGACTGCTGGCGGAATACGGAGTCCCGACCTTCGTGAAGATCGACGTGGAGGGGTTCGAAGCGGACGTTCTGGCGGGGCTCTCGACTCCGGTGCCGGCGGTATCGGTCGAATTCGTGGCGGGGGGGCTCGACGTGGCCGTTCGCTGCATCGAGCGCCTCTCGACGCTCGCGACGTACGAGTTCAACGCAATCGCGGGCGAGGGTCGGAGCTTCCGCTGGTCCGGCTGGCGCGACGCCGAGGCGGCGGCGGCGTGGCTTCGGGACGGTGCCGCCGGCATCGCCTCGGGAGATCTCTACGCACGACGGACGAACCAGGAGGCGAACCCGCGGTGACCGACGCCACCACCATGCGCGACGCCCCCAGTCTGCCCGGCCGCGCCCGCGCGTGGGCCTCGCTCACCTCGCCCGAACTCGCGGATCTGTGCGGACCCGAGGCCGTCGCGATCCTGCCGACGGCGGCGATCGAACAGCACGGTCCTCATCTTCCGCTCTCCACCGACGTGGACATCGGCGAGGGCGTACTCGCGACCGCGCTGCACCGCGTGTCGCCCGAGCCGCCACCGCTCCTGCTCCCCACGCTGGCCCCTGCCGCAAGCCCCGAGCACACGTCGCACCCCGGCACGCTCTCGCTCGACCCGACGACCTTCGAGCGAACGCTCCTCGACATGGGACGGGCTGTCGCGCGGGCCGGCATCCGGCGGCTGGTGATCTTCAACAGCCACGGCGGGAACAGGGCGACCATCGAAACGGCCGCACTCCGTCTTCGACGAGAGCTGGGGCTGCTGGTGGTGAAGGTGCACACCTTCCGACTCTCGCTTCCCGAGGGGGTCGGGGTCCCCGGGCAGGAGTTGCGACACGGCCTTCACGGGGGGGCGATCGAGACGGCGATCATGCTTCATCTCCACCCCGACCGGGTCCGCACCGCGGAGATCCGCGACTTCCCATCCCTCGGGATCGACCTCGAAGCGAGTGGATCCCGGATCGCGCCGGAGGGCACCGCGTCCTTCGCGTGGCTCGCCGAGGACCTTCATCCCTCGGGTGCGACGGGCGACGCGTCGCTCGCCACCGCCGAAATGGGGCGGCGCATCGTGACGGCATGGGCGGGTGAACTCGCGGGGATTCTCGAGGACGCACGACGTTTCCCTCTGGATCGGCTGGCCGACGTCGACGCTCGCGGGCCGGACGTACCGCGGCCGGAGGCGGCCGAGCGGGACACGACGGGTCGATGAGCCACGACCTCGCCGCCGTGCTCGAGGAGGTGTTCGCGCCCCTGGTGGACGCGCCCCGGTGGGTGCTGGGGCAGCTCGGGCAGAGCCTCGACGGTCGGATCGCGACCGAGACCGGCGACTCCCACTACATCAACGGACCC
>DATFJS010000333.1:0-11339 GCA_035269045.1 Longimicrobiales bacterium
GTCGTCGGGCGGGGCGAGGTCTATCTCCCCCCGCACGCGACGAGCCTGCTCCTGAAGCGGTACCGCACGGAAGACGGCGACGACGGGCCCGGCCTCAAGACCCTCTCGAGTCGCGAGCAGGAGGTCCTCACGCTGACCGCGGAGGGGTTCTCCTCGAGGGAGATCGGGGAGAAGCTCTTCATCTCGCCCAAGACGGTGGATACCTACCGGAGCCGGATCATGGAGAAGCTCGGCCTGAATCATCGATCCGAGCTCGTGAAATTCGCGTTGAAGACCGGGTTGCTCCGGGACGTCTGACCCCTTCATGTCACTCCCGTGTAGACAATCGGGAACATCGTGGGGAGATTCCCCACCAACCGCTTCGGACTTCACCACAGACCCGCCTTCCCGCTTCCCGACATACGGGAGGCGCCGCCGGGTCGAAGTTGAGAGCCGAGCCGCTCGATACGTGGGCGGCGTCGTCCGGGATCGGGACGGGAGCCCTTGATCGCTTCACTCATCGCGGCCTCACTGGCCGGACTGGCAGGATCTCCGCACTGCGCGAGCATGTGTGGCGGCTTCGCCGTGGCGTGCGGCTCGACCGCGGGTCGGTCGGCCGCCTGGCACGCCGGGAAGCTCGCCACCTATGCGCTTCTCGGGGCGATCGCGGGCGGCTTCGGTACCCTCATTCCGGGGACCGGCGGACTCGCCGCGATCGTGTCGGGCGTGCTGGTGGTTCTCTTCGCCGCCGTGCTCGGCGGCTGGCTGCCGGAACCCCGGTTCGCCGGACGCACCCTCGTCCGGATCGCCGACCGCGCACGGGACGCCGAAGGACACGCAGGCACGTTCGCATTCGGCGTCGCCAACGGGTTTCTGCCCTGCGGCCTCGTCTGGGCCGCGCTCGCCCTGCCGCTCGCGTCCGGGTCGGCATTCGTGGGTGCCCTGACCATGGTCGCCTTCGGCCTCGGAACCGTACCCGTACTCGCGGCCGTCACCGCGGGTGCACGCAGGATCGCTCTCCGCGATCTGCGCATGCGCCGCCTCATGGCGCTCGGAGTCCTCGTGTCCGGGCTCCTTTCCATCGGTCTGCGTGAGGGCCTCGTGCCCTCGGCGGACCACACGCACACCCCCGATACGGTGGTTCACGCCGACGGGGACATGTCCTCCGACGACTCGTAATGAGGGAATCCATGGAATCGTCCGCATCCGCCGTGATGCAGGGGACGTCGCCCGTCCGCACGAACTACGACGACCAGATCGTGAAGATGTTCTTCACGGCGACGGTCGTCTGGGGAATCGTGGGGATGCTGGTCGGCGTCATCATCGCGCTCCAGCTCGCCTGGTGGCCCGCGAACCTCGGGCTGCCGTGGACGAGCTTCGGCCGTCTTCGGCCGCTCCACACCAACGCGGTGATCTTCGCCTTCGCGGGCAACGTCTGCTTCACGGGCATCTACCACTCGATGCAGCGTCTGCTGAAGACGCGGATGTGGAACGACACCCTGTCGAAGATCCACTTCTGGGGGTGGCAGGGGATCATCGTGGCGGCCGCGATCACCCTTCCGCTGGGGCTGACCCAGTCGAAGGAGTACGCCGAGCTGATCTGGCCCATCGACATCGCGATCGCGGTCGTGTGGGTGGTGTTCGCGATCAACTTCTTCGGCACGATCGCGATCCGGAAGGTGAGCCACCTCTACGTGGCGATCTGGTTCTACATGTCGTTCGTGATCACCATCGCGGTGCTGCACATCGTGAACTCGCTCGCGATCCCGGCGACGGCCACGCTGTCGTACCCGATCTACGGGGGTCTGACGGATGCCCTGGTGCAGTGGTGGTACGGGCACAACGCGGTGGGCTTCTTCCTGACCACGCCCTTCCTGGGCCTCATGTACTACTATCTGCCGAGGGCGGCGGATCGACCGGTGTATTCGTACCGGCTCTCGATCATCCACTTCTGGGCGCTGGTCTTCCTCTACATCTGGGCGGGACCGCACCACCTGCTCTACTCGGCGCTGCCCGAGTGGGCGCAGACGCTGGGCATGGTGTTCAGCATCATGCTGCTGGCCCCGTCGTGGGGTGGGATGCTGAACGGACTGCTGACGCTTCGGGGTGCCTGGGACCGGGTCCGGACCGATCCGGTCCTCAAGATGATGGTCGTCGCGGTCAGCTTCTACGGCATGTCGACCTTCGAGGGGCCGATGATGTCGATTCGCGCCGTGAACGGGCTCGCGCACTACACCAACTGGGTGATCGGGCACGTGCACTCGGGTGCACTCGGATGGGTGGGGATGATCTCCTTCGCCATCCTGTACTGGCTCGCACCGCGGCTCTGGGGGCGTGAACTGGCGCACCCGAAGTGGGTCGATGCGCACTTCTGGCTGGCGACCATCGGGATCGTGATCTACACCGTGGCGATGTGGGCCGCCGGCCTCATGGAGGGTCTGCAGTGGCGCGCCCTCAACGACGCGGGACAGCTCGCCAATCCGATCTTCCTCGACATCACGGCGCGGCTCGA
This sequence comes from Longimicrobiales bacterium, assembly GCA_035269045.1. Classification (GTDB taxonomy): domain Bacteria; phylum Gemmatimonadota; class Gemmatimonadetes; order Longimicrobiales; family Gaopeijiaceae; genus Gaopeijia. Next base: position 2,492 of record DATFJS010000333.1, read on the forward strand.
GCCGTTCCTGTGGCTGCGCCTTCTCGGCGGGACGATGTACCTCGTCGGGGCGATCATGATGGGCATCAACTTCTGGCAGACGATCCGCGGGTCCGGGAAGCCGAGCGATACCGCTCCGGCGACCGCGGCCGCGTGAGGAGACGACGATGACCGACGACAACCGGACACCGAACGACCAGAACGGCGGCGACGAGCCGCCGGCCGGCGTCAGCGAGGCCAGCTGGGGCGCGTGGCATCGCCGGGTGCTGGAGGGGCGCGCCGGACTCTTCGCGCTCCTGACGGTCGTGGCGATCTCGATCGGCGGGCTGGTCGAGATCATCCCGATGTTCACCGCCACCGACATGGGGGTCGGCGAGGACATGCCGGTCACGCCCTACACCCCGCTCGAAGTGGCCGGTCGCGACCTCTACGTGCGGGAGGGCTGCTACCTCTGTCACTCGCAGATGGTGCGGCCCATGCGCGCCGAGGTCCTGAGGTACGGCGAGTGGTCGCGTGCCTGGGAGTACCGCTACGACCGACCCTTCCTCCTGGGCTCGCGCCGGCTCGGCCCCGATCTGCATCGCATCGCGGGCAAGTATCCCGACGCCTGGCACTACGAGCACATGGAGGATCCGCGCTCGACGTCACCCGGCAGCATCATGCCGGCGTACCCCTGGATGCTGGAGCGCACCGTCGATCCGAGGATCGTCGCGAAGTCCCTGCGGGCGCTGCAGCGCGTCGGGCATCCGTACGTGGACGTGAGCGAGGAGAATGTCCGCGGTTCGATGCGGGCGCAGGGAAGCGGGATCGTGAACTCCCTCGCCGCGGCGGGTATCGAGTCCGAGTGGGACACCGAGATCGTGGCCATGATCGCCTACCTCCAGCGCCTCGGACGAGACGGCAAGGCCGTGCTCTCGGGGGCCTCCGGCCAGCAGCAGGAGCAGTGACATGAACCCTCTGTTCAATCAGGCGGAGGCCACGGTACAGGGCGGGACCTTTCTGGGCGTGATGACCGCGGTGTTTCTGGTGTTCTTCATCGGCTGGGCGCTGTGGGCGTACGACCCGACCCGGAAGGATGAAATGGATGCGGCGGCGCGGATGCCGCTCGAAGACGGAGACGGGGCATGAGCAAGGAAACGGATCGTCTGCTCGGGCACGCGGACGAGGCGGACGGGATCGAGGAGTACGACAACCCGCTTCCCGACTGGTGGCTGGGCCTGTTCTGGCTCACGATCTTCTGGGCGATCGCGTACGTGGGGTGGTTCGTGTTCACCGACCAGTCGCAGATCCGCTGGTACCAGAACGAGGTGGCCGCCGCGGATGAGCGGTGGCCCGAGCAGGCGCAGGCGGTCGTGCAGTTCTCGTACTCGGAGGAGGCCGCGGCGGAGGGAGCGGAGATCTACGCCACCAACTGCCTGGTCTGCCACGGGCCCGAGCTCGAGGGCGGAATCGGCGTGAGTCTGGTCGACGACGAGTGGATCCACGGAGGCCAGGCGGCGGACGTCGTGTCGGTCCTGCGCAACGGCGTGCTCGACAAGGGAATGCCGGCCTGGGGGCAGATCCTCAGCCCGGAGCAGATCAACGAGGTCGCCAGCTACGTGCTCGGGCAGCACTCGCTCGCCACCGGCCGCAGCATGGAGGAGATCACGGCCGATCCGTCCGCTGCGGCGCCATCGGCGGACGATGAGGCCCCGGAGGGCTCCGACGACATGGTCGGCGATACGGTCGGGGCGAGCCAGGAGGCGGGCCCCGGGGCCTGACGATCGATGCTCGGATTCAGCGGTAGCCGCGAGTGGGTCTATCCCCAGTCCATCGACGGGTCGTTCATGCGACTCCGTCGATGGACCTTCGCGGCCCTGCATGTCGTTCTGCTGGTCGCCCCGTGGGTCACGGTCAACGGAAACCCGCTTCTCCTGATCGACATTCCGGCCCGGCGGGTCTTCCTGGGCGGGCTCGTGTTCACGGCGGCGGACACGATCTTCCTCGCGCTGCTGCTGTTCTTCCTGGCATTCAGCCTCTTTTTCTTCACCTCGATCTTCGGGCGGATCTGGTGCGGGTACGCCTGCCCGCAGACGGTCTTCCTCGAGACGTGGATTCGCCCCGTCGAACTCTGGATCGAGGGGGACCGCACCACCCGCAAGCGTCGTGACGCCGCCGGATGGAGCTTCGACCGCGCGTGGCGGAAGGCGGCCAAGTGGACGGTGTTCCTCGCCGTGTCGGCCTTCCTCGCCATGGCGATGGTCAGCCTGTTCGCGGGGGCCCGTGATCTGTGGACCGGTTCGGCCAGCCCGACCGAGTACGCCTTCGTCGCCATCATCACGGGCGTCTGGTACCTCGACTTCGTCTGGTTCCGCGAGCAGTTCTGCAACTACCTCTGCCCGTACGCCCGCTTCCAGAGCGCGCTGACGGACGAGGAGTCGCTGCTGATCTCCTACGATGTGCCGCGCGGAGAACCCCGCGAGAAGGGACGGGCGGCGGCACAGGACGGTCGCTGCATCGCCTGTCAGAAGTGCGTGGTGGTGTGTCCGCAGGGCATCGACATCCGCGACGGATTCCAGCTCGAGTGCATCCAGTGCGCCCGGTGCGTCGACGCCTGCACGAGCGTGATGGAGCCGCTCGGACACGAGACGCTGGTGCGGTACAGTTCGCTCTCGGCCGACGAGGGGCGGGAGCGGCGGACGCTCCGACCGCGGACCGTCGTCTATGGAGGGCTCCTCACCACGCTGGCCGCCGCGGGCATCGTGCTGGTGCTCGGGCGCGTCCCCTTCGAAGCGAGCGTGAACCGCGTGCCCGGCACGCTGTTCACCATGGATGCGGACGGCTTCGTCCGGAACACCTACATGCTGAAGATCACCGACAAGGACGGCTCTCCCGAGTCGCGCACCTTCGAGGTCACGCTCGACGGGCTGCCGCAGGCCGAGGTGGCCACGCAGTCGGTCGCACTGGAGCCTCTCGGCAGCCGCACCGTCCCCCTGGTCGTCCGGATGCCCGTGGACAACACCTCCGCCCGATCCCTCCCCTTCGATGTTCTCGTGACCGGCGAAGGCGGCCAGATCCGTCTTCCCGCCACCTTCAGCACCGGAGCGTCCGGACAGTGAGCGACACATGGAAGGGTCCGCCGACGGAGGCAGGGACGGACGCACGGACGAACGCGGGGACGTCGGCCTCCCGTTCGCCGGAGTCCGCGAGCCCGGATCGGCCGGAGGGAGGGCGGCCCGACCGGCTGTGGCCGACGCTCATCGTCGCGGGGATGGTCGTCGTGGTGATGGTGAATGCCGCCTTCATCTGGATCGCCGTGGACGGCGCGGACGAGGTCGTCCCGTCGTACATGGAGGAGGAGCGGTAGCGGCGTGACGGTTCGGTGTGCGCACTGCGGTACCGCGGTCGAATGGGACCGCGACGACGGCGAGGTGTTCTGCTGCGCCGGATGCCGCATCGCGTCCGAACTGATCCGCGATGCGGGTGCCGCCGAGGAGTACTACGCCGGCCGTGCCGAGTACGCGCCTCGTCCGACGGACGAGGCAGAGGGGTGGGACTCCGTCGAGGTCGAACGCACGCCGCGTGGCACCTGCCGGGCCCGTATCCAGGTCGACGGCCTGCGCTGTGCCTCCTGCGTGTGGGTGACCGAACGGGTCCTCGGTGCGGTCGAGGGCGTCGAGCTCGCGGAGGTCAGCTACGCCTCGGGGCGAGCCACGCTCGAGTGGGACGCCGATCGCACCGACCTCCCCGAGCTGGCGGGCCGAGTGGCGGCACTGGGCTATCGCCCCCGCGTGCTGGGGGAGTCCGCACCCGCCGACCGCGACCTTCTGGTCCGTCTCGGTGTCGCGACCTTCGCCGCGATGAACCTCATGCTGCTGTCGGCGGCCCTCTACGCCGGCTGGTTCGGGGGAATGGCCCCGCGGTTCGTGGCGCTCTTCGAATGGACGTCGCTCGTGCTGGCCACACCGGTGGCGCTGTGGGCGGCCACCCCCTTCTACCGGGGAGCCTGGAGCGGGCTGCGATCCGGCGTGCTGCACATGGATCTGCCGATCGCGATCGCGGTCACCGTGCTCTACGGCCACGGGGTCGTGTCGACGGTGACCGGCGTCGGCGATCCCTACTTCGACTCGCTCGGCATGCTGGTCGCGCTCCTGCTGGCGGGGCGTGTCCTGGAGGCCCGGGGTCGGGAGCGCGCGTCCGGTGCGGCCCGCGCGCTCGCCGCCACGCTGCCCACGGAGGCTCGACGACTCGACGCGGACGGACATCCCGAACTCGTGCCGGTCGATCGCCTCGTGGCCGGAGATCGGGTCGCGGTCGGGGCAGGGGAGGAGGTGCCCGCGGACGGCAGCGTCATCGCGGGCGATGCGAGCGTCCGGACGTCGGTGCTGACCGGAGAGGCCGAACCCGAGCCGGTCGGCGAGGGCGATGCGGTCTGGGCCGGGACCGTGGTGGAGCACGGTTCGCTGACGCTGACGGTGGAGGCCGCCGGAAACGCCACCCTGGTGTCGGAGATGGCGGACGAGCTCGAGCGCGCGACCGATCGGGCGCCGAGGGCGGTCGGAGGCGACCGTCTCGCTCCCTGGTTCACCGGCGCCACGCTCACGGTGGCCGCGGGCACCGCCTGGGCCTGGACCGCCCTCGCCGGGTGGGGTGCGGCGCTCGCCCCCACGATCGCCGTGCTCGTGGTCGCGTGTCCCTGCGCGCTCGCTCTCTCTCGCCCGCTCGGTGCGGCGGCGGGACTGGGCGCAGCCGCCCGGCGTGGGCTCTTCCTCCGGTCCGGTGACGCCCTGCTGGAGCTCGCGGACGTCGACCTCGTCGTGCTCGACAAGACCGGTACGGTGACGCTCGGCGCGCCCGACGTCCTGGAGGCGCGCACCGACACACTGCGGGTCGCCTCCGCCCTCGAGCGCTGGTCGAACCACCCCATCGCCCGGGCGATCGTGGACGAGGCGATTCGCCGCGGGATCCCCCTGCCCGACGCACAGGCCGTCGTGGAGACGGCCGGCCGGGGTGTGACCGGTCGGGTCGATGGGGGGGTGTGGCGCCTGGAAGCGGGGGATGCCGGGGAGGTCCGGCTCGTCGGACCGGGCCCCGCGGCGGGCACCCTCCGACTCGGCGATCGGGTGCGGCCCGACAGCCGGGTCGCCGTGGATACCCTCCGATCGCTCGGCCTCGACGTCGTGCTGCTGACGGGGGACCACCCGGACGTCGCCGAGCGGATCGCACGGGAGATCGGCGTCGACGTCGCGGGCGCGCGTGTACGGCCCGACGAGAAGGCCGCGTGGATTCGCGACCGCGTGTCGGACGGGCGGACCGTCCTCTTCGCGGGCGACGGCCTGAACGACGGCCCGGCGCTGACCGCGGCGTCGGTCGGGGTCGCCATGGGGACGGGTGCGGCGGGCGCCGTCCTCGCGGCCGACGGGGTCGTCGGCGTACCCTCGCTCCGCCCGCTCGCCGCCGGCCTTAGGGCCGCCGCCGCGGCGCGGCGAACGGTCCGTCGGAGCCGTGTCCGGTCGGTGATCTACAACGTCGTGGCCGTCGCCCTGGCGGCGGTCGGCTGGGTGAATCCCCTGATCGCGGCGGTCCTCATGCCGGCCTCGAGCCTGCTGGTCGTGGCCGGAGCGCTCTCCGTGGAGCGTACCGTCCGGTCGGCGGATCCGTCCGCGCACGACCAGGCGCCGGCGTCACCGGCGGACACCCGCCTGGGACGGGCCGCATGAACGCGCTCCTCTTCCTGGTACCGGTGGCCTTGGGTCTCGGGGTGGTTTTCGTCATCCTCTTCCTGATCGCCGTCCACCGTGGTCAGTTCGACGACCTGGACGATCCGCCCGAACGCATCCTCCACGACGATTGAACACCACGACCCGAGATTCCGACACCGCACCCCGCATCGTCTCCCTGATCGCCAGCGCGACCGAGATCGTCGACGGGCTCGGGTACTTCGACCATCTGGTCGGGGTGTCGCACGAGTGTGACCACCCCGCCGGCGTCGAGGCGCTTCCGCGCTGCAGCGAGCCGAAGGTGGACGAGCGTCGACCCAGCGCCGAGATCGACCGCGATGTCCGGCGGATCGTGAGGGACGGTCTGAGCGTGTACGCCGTCGACGTCGACCTGCTGCAGGAACTCCGTCCCGACGTCATCGTCACCCAGGACCACTGCGAGGTGTGCGCGGTGTCGCTGTCGGACGTGGAGGATGCCCTCTGCGCGATCGACCTGCCGGACACGACCGTCTGCTCGCTCCATCCGCGCGACATGAACGACGTGCGGTCCGACATCCGGAAGGTGGCGGAGGCGATCGGAGATCCTCCGGCCGGCGAACGGCTGATCGCCGAAATGGACGAGCGGATCGAGAGGGTGGCTGCAGCCACGGCGGACCTCGAGCGGCCCCGTATCGCCCTCATCGAGTGGCTGGCCCCGCCGATGGTGGCCGGAGGATGGATGCCCGACATGGCCAGGGCGGCCGGCGCCGAGCCGATCATCGTCACCGACTCGGAGCACTTCGAGACGGTGGACTGGGCTCGGATCGCGGAGGAGGATCCCGACGTCGTCGCCGTTCTGCCGTGCGGATTCGGGCTGGATCGTACCCGGACCGAGGTGGCGAACGAGGAGATCCGAGCGGGACTCGAATCGATCCATGCGGTCCGCGAAGGCCGCCTTCTTCTCCTGGACGGGAACGCCTACTTCAACCGCCCGGGCCCCCGCCTGGCGGACTCGACCGAAGTGCTCGCCGCGGCACTCCACCCCGAGCTGTTCCCGGAATTCGGGGAGCGGTACGGTGCGTTCATGGAGTGGGTCGACCCGAACGGGTGACCGGAGGGAGCCGGCGGGCGAGAACGGTGATCCGGCGAGAACCCACGGGGAAGAAAAACGGGGCGGAGCGCGAACGCTCCACCCCGCTCGGCCGGAATGGCGGACTCCGACACGGTGTCACATGCCCGGCCGAAGCCGGGATCCCACGTGGTCGTCAGTTGATCGGGGTGTGGGGCGCGGGGGTCGGAGTCTCCACCACCACCACCACGTCATCCACCCATCCGTCCGCACCGGCCCCAGTCACCCGATCACCTGATCGCGCCCACAGAAGGAGCGCCGTCAGAACCAGCATCACCATCCCCATCACATCCCGAGTCCTGCTCGGCTTCACGTACCGTATCATCGTCCTCTTCCTTTCGTTCGTGCCGGACCATCCGGCTCTCACACCGCACTACGAGGAAGATGCGAGGAAGATTCAGCTGGGTTGCATCCGGGGTGAAACGGAGCGGTAACGGCGTCCGATCGAGATCAGTCGCCCACCCCTCCCGAAAGCTGTCGGGCGAGGGCCTCGATGGATGCGGGCGCGCTCCCCTCGGCCTTGTTGTTGACGACGACCAGTGGGGTCGCCCCGATCTCGAGGATGCGCGAGACGGTTTCCGCCACCTGCGCGCGACGCGTCGGGTCGGGAGCACGGAGCCGGTCGAAGGGCGCCCAGCTCTCGCGCGCGTCGGCGTAGCGGTGTCCCGGCTGCAGCATCCACCGGACCACGGCGGGCAGCCCGCGAGCCGGGGGTGCGACGTCGAGCTGCTCGATGACGGAGGGCATGGATGGGTGGACGACGCACGCGTGTCCGGCCCCGGCGTGATGGAGCGCGGCCATGTAGTCACGGGTCAGGAACTCGGGCGTGCGGATCTCGACGGCGTAGCGAGGGCCCACCGGCAAGGCGTCCAGGAATCGATAGACCCGTTCCGCGAAGGCGCGCGGACCCCCGAGGGCCGTCGCCGGCATCGGTGAGAACTGGAAGAGCAGGGCGCCGAGCGTCTCCTCGAGTCCCTCGACGGCGGGCGCGACGACCCGGTCGGAAGCCCAGGTGGGGTTCAGAAAGAGATCGGGATCCGACCCCGGCCCGTCGACGAAGAGCAGGCGTCGGTCCGCCTTCACGACGAAGCGGAAGTCGTCGGGGACCTGCTCCCGATACCTCCGGAAGCTCTGCTCGTCGAGCGTGTCGTAGTAGGTGCGATCCAGACCGACGCAGCGGAGAAGCGGATGCCGGACGTAGGCCGCCAGACCGTGAGAGCCGAGGGCGCGCGGGGTCGGACTCCGATCCCAGACGAGGCCGGCCCACCCGGGGAAGGTCCACGACGACGTCCCGAACCGCACGGACGCCGGAAGCGCGTCCGCGATCTCCCGCAGTGCGGCGGCGGACGGGCTCACGTCGACCGGGGCCGCGGGCCCCTGCGAGAAGAGTTCCGGCTGGGTGGGCGTCATGCCGATGGCGACCCCGTTGAGATTCGGCCGTTCCGGTCGTTCGGGTGTCATGCCGCGATGTGCCCGCGCGCGCCGACCTGACCGCTCGGACCTGACCGCTCCGAGAAGAGGCCGGAGAAGAAGCTGGCCGGACGCTTCGTAGAGCGGGTAGTGTAGACGCGCCGAGGGTCGTGATCGATCCCCGGCGCCCCACCTGAAGATGGAGGACTGGACGTGGCCGGGTCGTTGTCGAATTCGTGGAATCTGGTGAAGGCGAGCGCGAAGGTGCTGTCGATGGACCGGGAGCTCCTGATCTTCCCGCTCCTGTCCGGCATCGCCTCGATCCTGGTGATGATCAGCTACTTCGGACCCATCGGGCTTCTGGGAGGCTGGGAGCTTCTCGACACGGACTCGGGAGGGTACCTCTCGACCGTCATCCTCTTCGGCTTCTATCTGATCCAGTACTTCGTCGTGTTCTTCTTCAACACGGCGCTGGTCGGTGCGGCGCTGATCCGGATGGAGGGGGGAGATCCGACGATCTCGGACGGGATGCGGATCGCCGTCGACAAGCTCCCGGCCATTCTCGGGTACGCCGCGATCGCGGCCACGGTCGGCATGGTCCTTCGGATGCTCGCCGAGCGCCTCGGATTCATCGGCCGGATGGTGGTCTCGG
>DATFJS010000334.1:0-2665 GCA_035269045.1 Longimicrobiales bacterium
AGGTCCGTTCCGCGGAGATCGACTTTCGGGGATCGCGCGGGTTCACCTCGTCGGAGCCGATGCCCAGCGCGCGTCGTCGCAGCCACTCGGCGCGCCGCTCCCCGAACCACCGGACCAGCCACTCGCGTTCGACGCCGAGCACGTCGGGCACGCGGTTCAGTCCGTGTCGCCGCAACTCGGCCAGCAGGGCGGGGCCGACGCCCGGAATGTCGGCGAGGTCGTGTTCGGCCAGGAAGTCGGCCTCCGCCCCGGCCTCGACGATGTGCACGCCGTTGGGCTTGGCCCGTCGCGTGGCAAGCTTCGCCACGAGCCGATTCGTGCCCCCGCCGATCGAGACGCGGATGTCGCTCCGCTCGTATACGGTGCGCCGGATGCGGTCGGCCGTCTCGGTCAGCGACTCACCCCGGAACAGTCGTTCGGTACCCGTGACGTCGAGGTAGAACTCGTCGATCGACGCGGCCTGGACCACCGGAGCCAGGTCCTCCAGGGCGGCCCGGACGGCCCGGCTCCGCTCCGAGCAGGCGGAGCGCGGCACCCCGACCACCATCGCGTCGGGACAGAGGCGCAGTGCCTTGCCGGTGGGCATCGCCGAGCGGACGCCGTATTCGCGACAGGGGTACGAGGCGGAAGTCACCACACCCCGGCCCGAGGAGGATCCGCCCACGATCAGCAGGTCGGCGCGTCCCGCGCCCTCCGGGTCCTCGAGACGGGCCACCTGCACGAAGAACTGGTCGCAGTCGACCAGCAGGATTCGGCGGGGGCGAGCGTCGGGGGTCATCGTGGTGAAGGTAGCGAATCGAATCGACGGAGGGCGTGTCGGAGTGACCTCCGGCGGCCACGTCCCATCTGCTCCGTGCCCGTCGGAAGTACCGGAACCACAGGCGCCACGCGGGGTTTCGATACAGGCGAACGAAACGACCGCTTTCGAGGAGATATACCAGAATGGCTTACCCCTTCGAGCTGCCCGAGCTCGGATTCGAGTACGACGCTCTCGAGCCGCACATCGACGCCCGGACGATGGAGATCCATCATTCCAAGCACCACGCCGGCTACACGCGGAAGCTGAACTCCGCCCTCGAGTCCCACTCGGACCTGCACGGCTACTCCGCCGAGCAGCTTCTCCGCGGACTCGACGGTCTGCCCGCCGAGGTCCGGACCGCAGTCCGGAACAACGGCGGCGGCTTCCACAACCACGCCCTCTTCTGGGACGTGCTGACGCCCGGTGGTTCCGACACGCCGACCGGCGACCTCGCCACCGCGATCGACGGGGCCTTCGGGTCCTTCGACGCGCTGAAGGACAAGCTCGAGTCCGCCGCCGGCTCCCAGTTCGGATCCGGCTGGGGATGGCTCGCCGTCTCGCCCTTCGGCGACCTCCAGGTGCTGGCGACCGCCAACCAGGACAGCCCGCTGATCGACGGCTACACGCCGATCTTCGGCGTCGACGTCTGGGAGCACGCGTACTACCTCCACTACCAGAACCGTCGTCCGGACTATCTGTCGGCGATCTGGAACGTGGTGAACTGGGACCGTGTCGGTGCCCGCTACGAGAAGGTGAAGGACGGCTGGATCCACACCGTCTGACCTGGCGCTCCACGCAGGTGACACGTGGGAATGCTCCTCCGTCGGCCGAATCGCGAGTCTCACTCGCATCGGACCGGCGGAGGATTTTCCTTGTGCATCGGTAACCAAATGTTTATTTCGTCTCGGTAGCTTTCGAGGCCCCGTCTCCACCCGTGGACACGCGTGCGTGGAGACCCGACCCAACTCGACGACGATGACGGATTCGCGCTTCTCGACCCTGGTCACGTGCACGCTCGTCGCGTGCGCCCTGATCACCGCCGACGCCACCACGATCGCGGCGCAGGGCCTCCGTGGCTCCGCCGCTTCACTGGACATCCAGAACCGGATCGCCCGGGAACACGACTTCACGTACATCCGCGACGGCGCCCAGGTCATGCGCTTCGTGAACAGCGGCTACCTCGTCGAGGTACGCCCGAACCGGGACTTCGACCTTCATGCCGTGTCGTTCCCGTACGCGCGCCCCGAGGCGGAGCTCTTTGTTCGTCGGCTGGCGAGCCAGTACCGCGCCGCCTGCGGAGAGAAGCTCGTCGTGACGTCGCTCACGCGGCCGCAGAATCGTCAGCCCCGCAACGCCTCGGATCGCTCGGTCCACCCCACCGGCATGGCGATCGACCTCCGGCTCTCCCGGAACGCCGACTGCCGCGCATGGCTCGAGGGCGTGTTCCTCAGTCTGGAGCGCGCGCGCGTGCTCGAGGCGACCCGTGAGCGGTATCCCGCCCACTATCACGTCGCGATCTTTCCGCGGCAGTACTATCAGTACGTGCGACGGATGACCGAGTCGACGCCGGCGCTGAAGCAGGCGACACGGGTGTCGATGTCGACGCAGTCGTACCGCGTGCAGCGGGGCGACTCGCTCTGGGACATCGCGCGGGAGTTCGATACGTCCATCGCCCAGATCCAGGCCGCGAACGATCTGCGCGGGAACCGGATCTTCGTGGGGCAGGTGCTGGAGATTCCGAGCCAGACGCGGTAGCACCCGCAGCACTCTTCGCGGTCCATCGCTGTCGCAAAACGCGACCCCGGTGAATTGCACCCTGCAACGGATGGGGCGAGCTTCCGCATCATGCCTGCCATAGCCCCCCAT
>DATFJS010000335.1:0-8675 GCA_035269045.1 Longimicrobiales bacterium
CGAGCAGGCACCGGTCGGGGGTGGCGAGCTCACCTGGGCGCTCATCTCCACCGTGCTCGCGGCGCTCGTCGTCGCCGGCACGTTCATCATCGGCGCGAAGTGGCTCGTGAAGCCGGCGGCCGAGTCGGAGCCGATCACCGGCTTCCGGAAGGTCCTCTACGACAAGTGGTACGTGGACGAGCTCTACGATCGTCTGATCGTGCAGCCCATCCTCGTCACGTCGCGCTTCCTCTGGCGCTGGATCGACCGGGGCATCGACCTCGTGGTCGGTGGCGTCGGCGGCGTGACCAAGGGGGTCGGCTGGGTCGGCTCGCTCGTCCAGACCGGGTCGGTCAACACCTACGCATTCGTTCTCACCGCGGGGGTCCTTGTGATCCTCTGGTTCACGAGGTTCTAGGCCGATGACTGCACTACTGGATTCGGTCGCGTACGACGCGTGGGCGCTCCATGCGCTGGTCTGGCTTCCTCTCGTGGGAATGGGCTGGGTGCTCATGGCCACGGAGGACGAGGCCAGGCACATCGCCTTCCGCGTCTCGACCGCGCTGTTCGTTCTCAGCCTCGGACTCTGGTTCGGCTTCGAGCCGGGCACCGCGGAGCTGCAGTTCGCCACCTCGATTCCGTGGATCGAGGCGTGGGGCATCGAGTATGCGCTCGGGCTGGACGGCCTGAGCCTGATGCTGGTGCTGCTCACCACCTTCACGATGCCGCTCGCGATCCTCGGGTCGTTCAACTACATCGACAGGAAGCAGAAGGGCTTCTACGCCCTCATGCTGCTGCTCCAGACCGGCGTCGTGGGCGTGTTCGCGGCCACCGATCTCTTCCTCTTCTACGTGTTCTTCGAGCTCACGCTCGTCCCGATGTACTTCATCGTCGGGATCTGGGGAGGGGAGCGGCGCATCTACGCGGCGGTGAAGTTCTTCCTCTACACCGCCTTCGGATCGCTGCTGATGCTGGTCGCGGTCCTGTATCTCTACGTCGAGGCGCGGACGCAGCTTGGCTTCGCGAGCTTCGCGTTCGCCGACCTGGCCCAGACGAGCCTCTCGCTCGAGCAGCAGCTCTGGCTCTTCAGCGCCTTCGCGCTGGCCTTCGCCATCAAGGTGCCGATCTTCCCGCTGCACACCTGGCTGCCCGACGCCCACGTTCAGGCGCCCACCCCCGGCTCCGTCGTGCTGGCCGCGGTCCTGCTCAAGATGGGTACGTACGGCTTCGTCCGGTTCCTGCTGCCCTTCTTCCCGGAGGCGGCGCAGCATCCCACGGTCGTGACCACGATGATCGTGCTCGGGGTGATCGGAATCGTCTACGCGGCGTGGGTCGCCGCGGTGCAGCCCGACGCCAAGAAACTGGTCGCCTACACCTCCGTCGCCCACATGGGCTTCGTGGTGGTGGGCGTGTTCGCGTTGACCGTGAACGGACTCCAGGGCGCGATCATGGTGATGATCGCTCACGGGATCAGCACCGGCGCGCTCTTCCTGCTGCTCGGGATGCTGTACGAGCGGCGGCACACGCGAACCATCGCCGACTTCGGCGGGCTCGGGCGCAGCGCTCCGTGGCTCGCGACCGCGTTCGTCATCACGGCGCTCGCATCGATCGGGCTGCCCGGCACGAGCGGGTTCCCGGGTGAGTTCCTGGCCCTGCTCGGGCTGTTCGAGACGCATCCGGTGCTCGGCGTCGTCGCCGCGACCGGCGTCATCTTCGCGGCCTACTACATGCTGCCGATGGTCCAGAGGATCTTCTTCAACGCCCTCGATCGCGACGAGAATCGCGAGGTCGAGGACCTGAGCCGTCGCGAACTCGTCGTGCTCACGCCGCTGATCGCGGCGATGATCCTCCTGGGCGTCTTCCCCAACGCGGTATTCGAGCGCACCGAGCCGACGGTTCGCGCCGTGCTCGAGCGTGTGGAGGAGGCGACGGCCGCGGCCGTGGAGATCGAGCCGGGCCTGGATATGGACATCACGTCCGACCTCCCGGCCGAGGTCGTGGACCCCGCGGGTTCGACGGTCGATGAGGGGGCGGTCCGATGATCCTCGACTTCACCTCCCAGCTCGACTACGTCTGGGCCACGCTGCCCGAGATCATCCTGTGCGTCTCGGGCATCCTGGTGCTCCTCCTCGGCGTATCGGGGAAGCGTGATCCCGTGTCCGGCGGGGATGCGGCCAGCGAGCTTCCGTCGCACGATCTCGGGTATATCACGCTCGCCGGACTGCTCGCCGCGGCGATGGCGAACGGCTGGCTCTACGGCGTGACCGAGGTCGGATCGATCGGGCTGGTGGTGGTGGACGATTTCCGTCTGTTCGCCAACTGGATCTTCCTGATCGCCGCGGGCTTCGCGGTTCTCATGTCGTTCGCGTACGTGTACCGCCAGCGGCTCCAGGCCGGCGAGTTCTACGCCCTCATCCTCTTCGCCACGGCGGGGATGATGTTCATGGCGGGCGCACGTGACCTGATCGTCATTTTCCTCGGTCTCGAGGTGATGTCGATCTCGGCCTACGCCCTCACGGCGTTCAATCGCCGGGATCGGCGCTCCGCCGAGGCGGGCCTCAAGTACTTCATACTCGGCGCGTTCTCGACCGGCTTCTTCCTCTACGGGCTCGCGCTCGTGTACGGGGCGACCGGGTCGACGAACATCGAGATGGTGGGTGCCGCCGTGCGGAGCGGTGCGGCGACCCCCACGCTGATCCTGTTCGGGATCGCGATGCTCGCGGTGGCGTTCGCGTTCAAGGTCGGCGTCGTACCCTTCCACATGTGGGCGCCCGACGTCTACGAGGGTGCGCCCACGCCGGTGAGCGCCTTCATGGCGGTCGCGGTGAAGGCGGCCGCGTTCGTGGCCTTCTTCCGCGTCTTCCTCGTCGGGTTCATCGGCGCCTACGCGGCCTGGTACCCGATCGTCTGGTGGATCGCGGGGATCACGATGGTGGTGGCCAACATCCTGGCGCTGGCGCAGTTCAACGTGAAGCGGATGCTGGCCTACTCGAGCATCGCCCACGCCGGATATCTGATGGTCGCGCTGGCCGCGGCGAACGATCGCGCGTCCGCCGGGATGCTGTTCTACCTGCTGGTCTACGCGATCATGAACATGGGTGCATTCGCGGTCGTCGTGATCGTCGGGCGCCAGGGCGAGGAGTCGCTCGAGCTCGACGACTACGCGGGCCTGGGATCGTCCAACCCGCTGCTCGCGGTCTTCCTCACGATCTTCCTGCTGGCGCTCGCCGGATTCCCCGGGACCGCCGGCTTCATGGGCAAGATCTTCCTCCTCCAGGGCGCCGCGGATTCGCAGCTCTGGGTGCTGTCGATCGTGCTCGTGCTGATGACCGTCGTCTCGTACTACTACTACCTGAGGGTCGCGTGGTACGTCTGGATGCGGGACGCCCGGGAGGGTGCGCCGACGGGCGAGCTCTTCGTGCCGCTGCCGATGCGCTTCGCGCTCGCGGCCGCAGCCGCCGCGATTCTGCTCCTCGGCGTATTCCCGTCGGGAGCGATGGAGTTCGCGCAGTCCTCCGTGGCCGCCGTGTCCGCGTTCCCAGATGCACTCACGTCGCTGATTCCGTGATGCGGATCGGCCGGACGCCCAGCCTCTGTCACCGAACCGCACCCCTGTCATGAGCAATCCAGCCGCACGCATCTTCAGGCAGTACGACATCCGTGGGATCGTCGGCGAGGATCTGGATGCCGACGTGGCCCGGGGGGTCGGACGTGCGTTCGCGTCCATGGTGCGGGCCGAAGGGGTCGACGCGCCCACGGTGGTGGTCGGACGGGACAACCGGCCCTCCTCCCCGGCGCTCGCGGAGGCCCTGATCGACGGACTCCGGGCCTCCGGAGCCGACGTGGTCGACATCGGCACGGTACCGACGCCGATGGTGTGGTGGGCGGAGAAGATGCTCGACGGCGTGGACGGTGCCATCCAGGTGACGGGGTCGCACAACCCGGCCGAGTGGAACGGCATCAAGATGTCGATGGGCTCGTCGGTGTACGGGGAGCGTATCCAGGAGATCCGGCGCCGCATCTACGGCGGCGACTACGTCGACGGGGCGGGGGAGGTCACCACCCGGGACGTCTACGACGACTACGTGGAGGACGTCGTGGGCCGGTTCGATCTTCCGCGATCCGTGAAGGTGGTCGTGGACTGCGGCAACGGGAGTGGTGCTCTCGTGGCGGTCCGGATGCTCGAGGCGCTCGGCGCCGAGGTCGTGCCGCTGTACTGCGAGTCCGACGGCACCTTCCCGAATCACCATCCCGACCCGACGGTCGACGCGTACCTGGTCGACATGATCGCCAGGGTGCGGGAGACCGGGGCGGAGCTCGGCATCGCATTCGACGGAGACGCCGATCGCATCGGCGCCGTCGACGAGAACGGCCGGATCGTGCGCGGTGACCTGATCGTGCTCCTCTTCGGTCTCGACCTCCTCGATCGGAAGGGACCCGGGCAGAAGCTGGTGTTCGACGTGAAGTGCTCGCAGGCGCTTCCGGAAGTGTTCGAGGAGGCCGGTGGGGAGCCGATCATGTGGATGACCGGGCACTCGTTGATGAAGCAGAAGATGAAGGAGGAGAACGCGCCGCTCGCCGGTGAACTCTCGGGTCACATCTGCGTCGGAGGGGACGACTACCTCGGGTTCGACGACGCGCTCTACGACGCCTGCCACCTGATCGATATCGTTGCGCGCTCGGACCGCCCCCTCTCCGAGCGGGTGGACGAGTTCCCGAAATACGTCTCGACGCCCGAACTCCGTATCGAGGTTCCGGAGGAGGACAAGTTCGAGATCGTCGAGAAGGCGCTCGCGCACTTCAGCGCCCTCCACGACGTGATCGACGTGGACGGCGTCCGGATCCTCTTCGGGGACGGGTGGGGCCTGCTGCGCGCCTCGAACACGCAACCGGTACTGGTCGCCCGGTACGAGGCCCGTACGGCCGAGCGTCGCGACAGCATCCGACGTGAGGTCGAGACCTGGCTGGCGGAGCAGGGCGTCGAGGTGGAGGCCTGAGCATGGCGACCCCGACCCCCGGCACCGACGGAGTTCGCCGTGGCCGCCTGCTGATCGCGGCGGCGCTGATCTTCGGCTTCCTGCTTCTGGCGAGTCGTGTCGCCACCGACCTCTGGGTCGACATCCTCTGGTTCTCCAGCGAGGGATACCTCTCGGTGCTGACCCGGGACCTCGTCTGGGTCTGGGGCGTTCGCGCGGTGGTCGGCACCGTTGTCGCCCTCCTCTTCGCCCTGAATCTGCGACCGGTCGCGGCCTCCCTCGGATCGCTGCAGATTCGCCGTCAGTTCGGGAACCTGGAGATTTCCGAGCGCCTGCCCGAGAAGTTCATCGCGGCGGGCGTGGTGGTGTTCAGCCTGCTGCTCGGACTCTGGTTCGGCGCATCGGTTCCCGAGGACGTCGGCCGGCAGCTGCTGCTCTGGGTGAATCGCGTCGAGTGGGGGGTGACCGATCCCTTCCTCGGCTCGGATCTCTCCTTCTACGTCTTCACGGTGCCGATCCTCCGTGCCGTGGTGACCTTCTCCCTGATCGCCGGATTCCTCGTCTTCACGCTCGTGCTGGCCGGATACGCCGCGACGGGCGGGCTGCAGCTGAGCCAGGACGGCGTCGGGATCAACGCGCAGGCACGAAAGCACCTCGGCACGATCGCCGCGGTCTTCCTGCTGCTGCTGGCAGCCCGGTATGCACTGGGTCGCCCGCTGCTGCTGTTCTTCGGCTCGTCCGACGTCCAGAACATCTTCGGCTTCACCGACGCGCAGGCCCGCCTGCCTGCCCTGCGCATCGAGGCCGGCCTCGCCGTGCTCGCGGCGATCGGAGTCTTCTTCGGTGCCCGCCGCGCCCGTTTCCTCCCGGTCGCCGCCGGGATCGGCGGCCTCGTTCTCGGGAGCATCCTGGTCGGCCAGGTCTGGCCCACCGTCGTGCAGCGTTTCCAGGTGGTGCCCAACGAGCTGGGCCGCGAGCGGAACTTCATAGAGGAGAACATCCGTTTCACCCGCCTCGGATTCGGCCTGGACGATCTCGAGCGGAACGACTATAAGGCCTTCGCGGACGGCCCGGTCGACTGGGACGTCGGTGCCGGGCAGCTCGCGCAACTGCCCGTGTGGACCCAGCCGACGCTGCGGACGACCTTCAACGAGGTGGACGCGCGGTTCGAGTACTACGACTTCCCGGTCGTCGCGTTCGATCGCTACGACACGCCGGACGGTCCGCGGATGGTCGGCGTTTCCGTACGTGAGGTGGACCCGGGCCAGATCGACGACCCGAACTGGCAGAACCGGCATCTCGTGGAGCGGTTCGTCGTCGGGAACGGTGTCGTCGCCGTCGACTTGACCGGAAGCACGGAGCAGGGCCGACCCCAGATGCTCCTGGACGGAATCCCGACGGTGGCGTCGGACGACTCCCCCGTGAGCCTGGAGCGGCAGTCCATCTTCATCGGGTCGCGGTCGCTCCCGTATGCGGTCATCAACGTGACGGACTCGAGCTATACGGCCCCCGACGGATCGCGCGGCACGCCGGGGGTCGACTTTCCGGACGGCATCGCGGCGGGCGGCCTGTTCCGGAAGGCGGCCCTCGCATGGTCGCTTCGGGAGGCGAACATTCTTCTCGCCAGCGAGGTCACGCCGGAGAGCCGGCTCGTACTCGAGAGGAGCGTGCAGGAGCGGGTGGAGCGCATCGCCCCCTTCCTGCGGTATCCCGAGTCGCCCTATCCGGTCGTGAGCGACGGGCGGGTGGTCTGGGTGCTCGAGGCGTACACGGCGACGCGATTCTTCCCGCTCGCCCGCGCCGTGGAACTCGAATTCCGACGGCCGGTCGCCTACGCCCGCAACTCGGTGAAGGTCACCGTCGACGCGGTCACGGGGGATGTGGATTTCTACACGGTCGACGCCGAAGACCCGCTCCTCGAGGCGTGGAGCCGTGCCTACCCGGATCTCTTCAAGCCGCTCGCGGACATGCCGGAGGGCGTCCGGTCGCACCTCCGCTACGCCCGCAGCCTCATGGCGCTGCAGGCGGCCGTCCTGCTCCAGTACCACCAGAGCGATCCGGCGGTGTTCTTCGGACAGCAGGATCAGTGGGCGACCCCTCAGGAGCTCGCGCAGACGTCCACGCCGGTACCGTACCGTCCGGAATACGGAATCTTCCGGATGCCGGACGACGAGGTCGAGAACTTTCAGATCAGCACCGTCTTCGTCCCGGCCGGCCGTCAGAACCTCACCGGCATCCTCGCGGGGCGTCTCGAGTCCGACGGAACGCCACGACTCCGACTCTTCGACCTTCCCGTCGAGGAGCAGGTCTCCGGACCTTCCCAGGTCGAGGCGCTCGTCGAGCAGGATCCGGCCATTTCGCAGCAGTTCTCGCTCTGGCGCACCGGCGGAAGCCGGGTCTGGACCGGGCACCTGCACACGATTCCGGTGGGCGACCGCGTCGTCTACATGGAGCCCATCTTCCTCGCCGCCGAGGACGGCGCGATTCCGGAGCTCCGGCGGTTCGTGGTGAGTGATGGACGTCGGGTCGCGATGCGGGAGCAGCTCTCGGACGCGATCCTCGCGCTGGCCGATGGCGAGACGTCCGAGGTCGCCGCCGAGGGTCTCCAGGCCGCCGATGTGGCGCCGGGAGACGCGGCGGTTCCGGTCGAACTCTCTGCCATCCCCGCCGAGGGGATCCGGCTGCTCGATCTGGCCGAGGAACGCCTTCGCGCCGGTGACTGGACCGGCTTCGGACAGGCGCTCGACCGACTTCGCACACTGCTCTCGAGCGAGGGACGACCCCCCGGCTCGGGAGGCTGAACAGGGGCCCCCGGTCGGTTGAATCGGGATCCACCCCACAGTAGCTTCCGAGGCTCGGCCGTTCGGGCCGGGCCCATCTGAAATCCACACGACGACAACGCATGGATCTCCACGAATATCAGGCGAAGGAGATCTTCCGGGGCGCGGGCATTCCCGTCCCGCCCGGGAAGGTCGCGACCACCCCCGACGAAGCGGAGGCGATCGCACGTGACATCGGCGGTCTCACCGTGGTCAAGGCACAGGTCCACACCGGCGGCCGCGGAAAGGCCGGCGGGGTGAAGCTGGCGAAGACGCCGGAGGAGGCCCGTCAGTATGCGTCCGACATCCTCGGGATGGAGATCAAGGGGCTGACCGTGGAAAAGGTACTGGTCACGCCCGGTGAGGACATCGATACGGAGGCCTACGCCGCCGTGGTCATGAACCGCGAGACGCAGGCACCGATGTTCATGGTCAGCTCCGAGGGTGGGGTGGACATCGAGCAGGTGGCCGAGGAGAACCCGGACGCCCTCACCAAGCTGCATGTGGATCCCCGGTGGGGCCTGCTGCCGCACCAGGCCTACGAGCTTGCCGTCGCGCTCTACGACGACGCCAAGCTGCAGCGTCAGGCCGCG
This sequence comes from Longimicrobiales bacterium, assembly GCA_035269045.1. Lineage (GTDB taxonomy): Bacteria > Gemmatimonadota > Gemmatimonadetes > Longimicrobiales > Gaopeijiaceae > Gaopeijia. Next base: position 8,368 of record DATFJS010000335.1, read on the forward strand.
AAGATCATGTCGCAGCTCTATGACGCGTTCGTGAACGCAGGTGCGAGCCTGGCAGAGATCAATCCGCTCATCACCACGCCCGACGGCGAGGTTAAGGCCATCGACGCCAAGGTCTCGATCGACGACAACGAACTCTTCCGGAAGCCCGAAATCGCGGCGTACCGCGACAGCTCGTCCGAGCCGGAGGCCGAGACCAGGGCTCGCGAGGCCGGCCTTACCTTCATCAAGCTGGACGGCAACGTCGGCTGCTGCGTGAACGGCGCCGGGCTGGCGATGGCGACGATGGACCTGGTGAAGTTCTACGGCGG
>DATFJS010000336.1:0-2013 GCA_035269045.1 Longimicrobiales bacterium
TCGGCGGCCGCACGTTCGACGTGACCGTCCACTACGACGAGTACTGCGACGCTGCCGGCGACTGCTTCGACAACGCTCGCGAGATCGATCTGGAGGTGAGCTTCCGTGACGATGTCCGCTACCGCGTGTCCACGGTGTACACGGAGCTCCGTGCTCCGTAGCCGGTCGCCCTCGGGGAGCTCGCGTCGTGGACGCGCGCACCGAAGCCGATCGGGCTTCACCCTGATCGAGGCGCTCGTCGCGCTCGCCGTGGCGGCGATCGTGCTCGGGCTGGCGCTTCCCCTGGTGCTGAGTCAGCGCCGCGTCGTTCAGCTGGATCAGGCCCGCACCAGCGCCAACCAGACGCTCCGGGCCGTCAGCCAGCTCCTGGCAGCCGACGTCCGCATCGCGGGCGAGCGTTTCGGGGAGGGCCTGGCGCTCAGCCCCATCGCCGTCTCCGTCGACGGCTCCGGCGACTCCGTGGTCGTGCTGAGACGCAACCTCGAGGACGCCCTGCCGGTGTGCCAGAGCGTGCCGGCCGGCTCGACCGTCACCTCGATCGTGGTGGCCGACTGGAGCGGCACGGTGACCCACCCGCAGTGCGCGGTGAACCGCACGGCCACCTACGGCGGGGTGGACTGGCCGTACACGCTGGACGCCCACCGCCGCATGGCGGAGGAGCGAGGCGGCGTGGCGTCGGCGTACATCTTCGATCCCGCCTCCGGCACCGGTCAGTGGTTCGCCATGCGGGTCGACGGCGCGCAAGCCGGCCCGCCCGACGAGGTTCAGTGCGACGACGGCTGCGCCTGGGCCGCCGACTACGCGCCTGCGGCGAACGCCTACGTCGCGCTGCTCGACGCGATCGAGTACCGACTCGTGGACGGCGTGCTCCAGCGCCGCGACCTCGCGACGGGAGAGGTGCTGCGGATCGCGTCCGGCATCGAGGCGTTCGCGGTGACCGTCTCCGTCGCCGGCGAGGCCACGCCGAGGACCGCCTTCCCCGACACGGGCGTGTGGCGCTCGATCACCTCGCTGGGCCTCGACGTCACGGTCGAGCGGCGCGAGGGCGGCAGCCTGGCCGAGCGCAGCCTGCAGACCCGACTCTTCCCCCGGAACGTGCTGTCGAGGTGATGCCATGAACCGTCCGCGACGACACTCGATGGCCAGCCGCCGCGACGGCTTCGCGTTGGTGAGCGTGCTGTTCATGGCGCTGCTGTTGGTCGGCCTGCTGTACGTGATGTTCGAGCTGACGAACCGCGAGCTCAAGTCGGCCTCCACCGACGCTGCGATGACCAGCGGGTTCTTCGCGGCCGAGGCGGGCCTGAACGTCCGGGGCGAGGAGATCCGCCGCGAGTTCGAGGGCTACCGGCGACCCGCCGGAGCCACCTCGACCGACGCGTGCGAGAGCGACGACGGCAGCGGCGACTTCGCCTGCCGGACGCGCGAGGTCAACCAGCGCACCGTCACCACCTACGTCGAGGAGGACCCCCGCAACAACGCCGCCAGCGACGACGAGCGCCTGATCACCATCCCGCCCGGCGAGGTGTACGCCGGCCTCAACGCCATCGAGTACCGCTACTCGGTGTTCTCCGAGGCGGTGCCCCCCAACGACACGCGACCCGAAGCGATCCTCGAGATGGTGTTCCGCACGCGCCTGGTCCCGATGTTCCAGTTCGCCGCGTTCTACGACAAGGACCTCGAGATCCTCCCCGGTCCGGACATGACGCTGGACGGACGCGTGCACTCCAACGGCGAGCTGTACCTCGACTCGGACGGCAACACCCTGTCCATCTCCGGTCAGGTGACCACCGCCGGCGGCATCCACCGCGGCCGCAAGGACCGGAGCGTCTGCGACGGCGATCTCGTCCTGCCCGACGGCACGGTCGCGGGACGCGCCGTCGACTGCAGCGACCCCGGCGTTCCGGCCTCGAGCTTCGACGCCGTCCCGGACGCCTACTTCGCGGACTTCGCCGGACAGGTGCGAACCCGCCTCGATCCGCTCACCGTGCCCGAGCCCGAAGCGTTCGACATCGG
>DATFJS010000337.1:0-3608 GCA_035269045.1 Longimicrobiales bacterium
AACTTCGGACACGAAACGGAGGAACACCTCATGCGCGACCACGACGAAATTCCGACGATCATCATCGAGAAGGACTCCGGCGGTGGATTCGGTGCCTTCGTCTTCGGGGCGCTGGTCGGTGCGGGTCTGGCCCTCCTGCTCGCTCCGCAGTCGGGCGAGGAGACCCAGGCCGAGCTCAAGCGGCGCGCGGAAGAGCTGAAGGGCAACGCCGAGGATCGCCTGAAGGCGGCGTCCGAGGAGCTCGAGTCGCGCCTCGACGAGGCGCGGGCGGGCGTGAACGACCGCGTCGACCGCGTGAAGGGCGCCGTCGAAGCCGGTCGTGAGGCCGCGCGGGACGCGCGGCACGAGCTCGAACACAAGCTGGAGACCTCGAAGAAGGCCTACCGGGCCGGTGTGGACGCCGCCAAGGCGACGGTTACGGCCGGGTCCGACACCGATCCGGACGACGAGTCCTGACGCGGCGACGTCCGACGAAGGCGAGGTGAAGTCCGGCGGCATGCTGGACTTTCTCAAGGCGGTCGTCCGGAAGGCCGACCGGGATCAGATCTTCTTCATGGCGGGGTCGATCTCGTTCGCCCTGCTGGTTGCCATCGTCCCGCTCCTCCTGCTTCTGGCGGGTGTCGGGGGTCTGGTGGCGTCCGCCTACTTCCCCGGCGACCCCGTCACGGCCCTCGTGGAGCAGATGGTCCAGTGGCTCCCCGCGCTCGGCGAAGGAGACGTCCGCCTCCGGCAGTTCCTCCGCGAGGCGATCACCCCGGTGCTCGAGGACCGCGCCGGCCTCACCGTCGTGGGTGGGCTGCTGCTGCTGTGGCTCAGTTCCCGGATCGTCGGGACGCTGCGAATGACGATGCTCCGGGTGTTCGAGATCGAGGAAGGGAAGGGGATCGTGCACGGGAAGCTCTACGACCTCTGGGTCGTCTCGGTCGGTGGAATCCTCGTGCTGCTCAATCTGGGCATCACGGGGGTCGCGCTGGCGATTCGCGACGCGGGCATCGGCGCCTTCGGGATCGAGGGGCAGCTCGGAATCTGGGTGGAGTCCGGCGTCGCACAGCTGCTCGCCTTTCTCTCCATCTGGGTCCTGCTGGTCGGCCTGTACCGGTATCTTCCCGATGAATCGGTGACGTGGCGAACGGCGCTGGTCGCCGCCACCTTCACCGCCGTGGCGCACGAGCTGCTCAAGGGCGGATTCGGATGGTACGTGTCGTCGGTGGCGGACTACCGGACGCCATACGGAAACCTCGTGTCGCTGGCGGTGCTATTCTTCTGGGTGCACTACACCTCGATCAGCTTCATCCTCGGAGGCGAGGTAGCCTGGGTATGGAACGAACGACGACAATCCGCGTCGGAGGCCGCATGAGCGCTCCGTTCGCTGCCGCCGGATCCGGTGCGCGCCTCGCGGTCGCAACGTTTGCCGTCGCGGTTCTCGCCGGAGTTCCCACGGCTCTCACCGCCCAGGACGGACCGAGTCCGTTCGAGTCCGACCTGGCGTTCGAGGCACGGGTGCTCGACCGCGAAGTTTCGCTTGCCGAGCCGCTCATCGCCGATGCCGCGGATCGCTACATCGTCGTGCACCTCGAGGAGAACCGCGTCTACGTCTTCGAGGGGCAGCGGGCCATCTGGTCGTCTCCGTCCGGCACGGGCACGGGCTTCCGGCTCGAGGTGGGAGGCGAGACGCGCTGGACCTTCGACACGCCTCGCGGCCTGTTCAAGGTCAAGCGGATGGAGCGGGATCCCGTCTGGGTCGCACCGGACTGGCACTTCATCGAGAAGGGTCTTCCGGTTCCTCCGCCCGACCACCCCTCCCGGCGCATCGCGGGGGGAATGGGGGACACCGCGCTCTATCTCGGCGACGGCATCGCCATCCACGGGACGGAGCAGCCCGGCCTCCTGCTCAACCCGGATCCGGACGCCCGGCGTGTCTCGCACGGATGCATCCGCCTCACCAACGAGGCCGCCCGCGAGCTCATGCACATGGTCGAGGTCGGCACGCCGGTACTCATCTACTGATGGGTGAAAGCGGACGGAAGATCATCGCGACGAACCGAAAGGCTCGCCACGAGTTCGAGATTCTCGACACCTGGGAAGCCGGGCTCGTGCTGAAGGGGCCCGAGGTGAAGTCGCTGCGGGAGGGAAAGGTCTCCTTCACCGACGCGTTCGCGCGCGTCGAGCGCGGGGAGGTGTGGCTGTACTCGCTGCACATCTCGCCGTACGAGCAGGCGAACCGCTTCAACCAGGATCCCCTGCGGCCCCGCAAGCTTCTGCTGAACCGCTCGGAGATCCGGAAGCTCATCGGGAAGGTCGAGGAGCAGGGCCTGACCCTGGTTCCACTCGACATCTACTTCACCCGTGGGGTGGCCAAGGTCACGCTGGCGCTGGCGCGCGGCCGCAAGCTGCACGACAAGCGGGACAAGCTGAAGCGCCAGACGATGGAGCGGGAGGCGCAGCGGGCCATGGACCGGTACCGCTGATGACGCGAAGCGCTCGTGTCCCGGGCGACGTCCGGCCCGGGGGTCGCCCCGCGATCGCGGGCCGGCTCGCGCGGACCGTCGGCATGCTGATGGCCGGGGTGGTCGGGGCCGGGATTCTCGGGGCCGCGATGCTGTCGCCCTCGCCGCTGGCCGCGCAGGAGCGCACCGAGGTCTTCCGTGTCGAGAGCGAGGCGGGCATGCCGGTCGCGGATCTCGCCGTGTTCAGACCGACGGACGGGGCCATGCTCCGTCTCCTGGACCTCGAGGGCCTCGGCGCGTCGATCGAGTTCGACGGCGCGTGGGCGGTGATCACGTGGGGTGACCATGTGATCGACGTAGGGGCTGGCATTCCCGTCGCCCGTGTCGACGGCGTGCCGGTGCAGTTCGTGGTGGCTCCGGCCCGCGTCCAGGGGGAGTTCTTCATCCCCGTTCAGCTCCTGACCGACATCCTTCCCGACCGCGCCCCCGACCTCCTCCTCTCCGACGGCTCCTCCTGGCGCGCGATCCTCCCGGAGCACGGTGCGGTGGCGGCCGGCACCGGTACCCCCGTCGATTCCGTCGATCGCCCCGCCTCGGCGGAGATCACCGGGCCGCGCGTCGTGATCATCGATCCGGGGCACGGCGGCGACGACCCGGGTGCGGTCGGTCCCTCCGGGGTCCGCGAGAAGGATGTCGCCCTGGGCGTCGCGCGGGAGCTGGCCGACATCCTGGACGACGACCCGTACTTCGAGGTGCACCTGACGCGCAGCGACGATCGGCTCGTGCCCCTCTGGGAGCGGGGCCCGCGCGCCACCGAGCTCAAGGGCGAGCGCCCCGGACTGTTCGTGTCGCTCCACACCAACGCGGTCGGCGATCGGGACGTGCGGGGCTTCGAGACCTACTTCCTGAGTGACGGGCGCATGACCGAGCACGAGCGGCGGGTCGTGGCGCTGGAGAACGCCGCGATGGGGTTCGGGCAGCGCGCCGGAACCGATCTCAGCGCGGATCCCGAACTGGGGTCGATCCTGAGTGATCTCCGGAACTTCGACCACCAGCGCTGGTCGGCCGACCTCGCCGAAGAGGTCCAGAATCAGCTCGAACGGGTGCACCCAGCGAACAATCGGGGCGTGAAGCAGGGACCTCTCGCCGTCATCACGAACT
>DATFJS010000338.1:0-4966 GCA_035269045.1 Longimicrobiales bacterium
TGATCGCACCCAGATCCGAGTGCTCCTTGCCGATGGCGACGATCGTGTCCGTCCAGTTCCGACCGACCATGTCGACGTTGAAGTTGGCCACCATCGACTCGACCGGCACCGACGGATCCGACGCGAAGGCCGCACTTCCGAGCAGCCCCCGTTCCTCTCCGCTGACCCACAGGAACATCATCGATCGACGGGGACGTTCTCCCGGCGCCATCGCGGCCATCGCCTCGGCGACCTCCATCAGCGTGACCGTGCCGGAGGCGTTGTCGTCCGCGCCGTTCCAGATCGAATCGGTGCTTTCGCCCCGCGGCTCACGCACGCCCACGTGGTCCATGTGCGCGGAATAGACCACGTACTCGTCGGCGAGCCCCGGATCGCTGCCCGGCAGCACGGCCACCACGTTCGGAGCCGTCTCGGGGTCGAACGGGGGTGCCGTGTAGCGCTGGATGAACGTGCCGTCCTTCGCGCCCGGCTCCAGCCCGGCAGCCTCCATCCGTGACGCGATCCACTCCGCCGTGGCCTCGATCTCGGGCGAGGGCGTGTTCCGGCCGCGCATCGAGTCCGCGGCGAGAACCGAGGCCTTCTCCATGAGTCCTTCGGAGTCGATCCGCTCGAGCGCGGCGTCCAAGGTGAGAGCCGAGGCCGCGTCCGCCGACGGGCCGTCGTCTCCGCTCGAGGCGCAGGCGAGCGCGGGAAGAACGAGGGCGAGCGAGAGGAGCGTCTTGATCTTCATCGGGTCGTATCCGTCGTCGGACGTGTGTCGAAGTGGTTCGGAAAGATACGCAGAATCACCGTACGCGCGTGACAGGAAAGTCCCCACCCGCCTCGAGCCCCGAGATCAGGCCCCACGCGGCGAGGCCGTCGTCGGAGCGTGGCTCCAGGAGATAGAAGGTGAGACGGCCCAGCGGTCGCGACACGTCGACCTCGAGCGTCCCGGCGGGCAGCCGCAGCGTCTCCGGAACCCACTCGCCGGACACCGTGTGCTCGTTGTGTCCCTGGAACTCGCGCGTGGCCACATCCACCGCCGACATCCGGAAGACCTCGCCCTCCACCGTGGTCGGCGCCTCCAACTCGCGCGTCTCGACCCCGTGCGCCAGCAGCCGGTCGATGATCACGCTCGCCTCGGGCGGCACGAAGTACCGCGCGGGTGCCACCTCGGTGTCGCTCGCCATGAAGGTCCCGTACTCCCGCATCGGAGTGGGCTCCACGACGTCGATACGGCGGAGAATCGTCGCCCCGGTGTACGGATGGCGCTCCTCGACCACATCGCCCATCAGGATCGTGACGAGCGTGTCCGAGGGCTCCGGCACCGCGCGCGTCGGCAGGATCTCCCCGACGATCGAGCCGTCGGCGGCCGCCACCGCGTCGCGGATGTCGTCGGCGTCGTCCCGGGCCCAGTCGAGAATCTCCTCGACGAACCGGTACGTCGCGCGCACGCGGTCCTCGTACGTGAGGTAGGCGTAGGCTTCGCTCAGGATCGCCACCCGATTGCGGAGCCCCACGTAGTTGTTGTTGAACCGGGGCCGGTGGTCGAAGGTGACCCAGGCCGGCTCGCCGTTCCGGGGCGAGGCGTTTCCGTAGTAGTAGTACTCCCACCCGTCCTGCTCACGAATTCGCGTGGTGATTTCGGGGAAGGCGACGTCGCGAAGCAGGTCCACGACCTCGTCCGGCGCGCCGGGGTGCAGCGGCGGCGAATAGGTCAGATGGTAGGCGTGCCGCGTGCCGTTCGTGGTGTGGAGGTCGACACCGACCTCCGGATCGTACGCGGTGAGCATCGCCGCGAAGGAACGTGCCTCGGGCGAATCCAGCTTCATGTGGTCGCGGTTCAGGTCGTAGCCCTGGGCGTTCGGGCGCTGTCCCATTCCGCCGATCGGGCCGTGCTGCCGGGGCCGGTTGCCGAGCGCGACCCGTTCGTTCCCGTCTGCGTTGTAGATCGGGTTCACCAGCAGGACCAGCTCGTCGGTCCAGTCGGTGGTCTGCCCGGTCAGGAGGTCACGGACGAGCATCTGCAGCGCCTCCTTCCCCGGTACCTCCCCCCCGTGGATGTCGCCCTGCAGGTACACGCGGAGCTTCCCGGACGCGCGCACGGCCTCGGGGCTGCCATCCTCGACGTCGCCGATCACGAGCAGCGGAATCGGTCGTCCCTCGGTCGTGTAGCCCATCGTCTCGAGATGGGCGCTCGCGCTGCCCTCGTCCGCCGCCCGGAGGAAGTCCATCACCTCCGCGTGGCTCGACGTCTCGATCCAGCCGCTCCGCTCCCCCCGGGTCTCGAGGCCGGCGAGTTCGGACGCCGGGGTCGTGGGGGGCCGCACGTCGCAGCCGGCGGTGAAGAGCGCGAGGACGGCCAGGGCGATGGCGGAGGTGATCCGCATGTGCGGTGGGGTCGAAGGTTCGAGTGCGTGCGTCGATCACGTGGTGGGGACACTACCGCCGTGGCGCCCCGCGCGCGAGGCCCGCAGCGGCATCCCCGGCCCGGCATCCCCGGAAACGCGAAACGCCGCCCCGCACTGCTGCGCGGGACGGCGTCGCGATGCTCCCGCGTGGTCGCGGGCGCCTCATGAGAGGACGTCTTACATCGACGACATCATCGCGCCGGCCTCACCCTCGGCCGAGACCACGAAGCGGACCCACATCCCGCTGATCGTGTGCGCCGGGATGTAGCAGACGAGCGTGTACTCGCCCGCCTCGGACGCCGTGAACGTGATCGTCTCCGAGTCACCGTTCGGCATCGTCGCGTCGGTCATCGACGTCGGGTTCTCCGAAATCGCGCCCTCGAACACCGGCGTGGTGCTCGGCGAAGCCGGCGGCGAGTCGAACGCCGGGTGCACGCCGATCGAGTGCGGCATGTTCGGGTCGTTGTTCACGAAGTTGATCGTCACGTTGGCGCCCTCGGGCACCGTGATCGTGAGCTCGCCGTTCTGGTATCCGTTGTAGTTCCAGTAGTTGCCGGCGTCCGTGAGACCCGCCGTGATGTCGAGCGTCACGTTGTTGCCGTCCATCTGGTACCAGTCGGGCATCGTGAGCTCACCAGCAGGCATCTCGGCCTCGGCCGCCGGGGCCTCGGCCGCAGGGGCCTCCGCGGGCTGCTCCATCGACGCGTCGTCGGCCGCAGGCTCACCACCACCGCAGGCGGCGATCGAAAGGGCCATCAGTCCAAGAGCGAAACGCTTCATTGTTGTCTGTCCTCGGTGCGATTTCAGCATGTGCAGCCGCCCGGCGATCCCGGGCGGCTCCGGGTCGAGCGCCTCGGCACGAGGTTCTCTGCCCGATGTGTTCGCCGACCACGCCCGATCTTCGTCGAAAGAGCATGCACGGCAGGGTTTGTCACCCCATGAAGGTATTGATACCCGAGGCGCTTGTGAATCCCTTCACATGCGTTTCCGGACCGCGTCGAAGCGTGCATCCATGCGGGATCCCGGATACCTTGAGCGATCTGTGGGCGCTGCCGATGAGCGGCAGCGTCGCGATCCCACCTCCGCAGGGCCCTGCATGGAGCCTCTCGAGCCCGAAGGCCGCCAACCGTCCGCTCCCGACATTCGTACGGAAATCGGCCAGACGCGGCCCTTCGGGAGCCGTGGGGAGGAGCTCGTGGTGTCGATCCTGCGGACCGCGGACGAGGCGCATCGCTTCATCGTGGGCGTGCTCGCGGAGGAGGACCTCACGGATCAGCAGTACAACGTGCTCCGCATTCTCCGGGGTGCCGGCCCTGGAGGTCTCCCCACCCTCGCCATCGGTGAACGCATGATCGAGCGGACGCCGGGCGTGACCCGACTGATCGACCGGCTGCTTCGGAAGGACTTCGTGGAGCGCGAGCGGGACACCGAGGATCGACGACGCATCGTGTGCCGCATCACCGACGAAGGTCTGGCCGTCCTCGACCGGATCCAGCCCCGCCTGGACGCGTCGGTCGGGCGGATGGAAGGCGCGCTCCCGGACGATGTGCTCTCGGAACTCGGGGGTGCGCTGGACATGGTGCGGCAGGCGCTCCGCACGGCGACCCCCCGGCCCGAATCGGACGCGGCGTCCGGGTCCGACTGACAGCTTCCCGTTCTTCCCCGTTCCCGAGGCCCGTCCCATCTTTAGTGACTAGACAATATTTCAAGTTGTTTATATACTTCACGTGAGGATGGATCGGGGCGACGCCCCGTGACGGAAACGACGACCCCAACGACCGGAGATACCATGAGCACTGCGACGAAGACGCTGCAGGAGCTGGACAACGAACTCAACGAGATGATTCTCGAAGGGAAGATTCTCGAGGCCTTCAGGAAGTTCTACGCGCCGGAATGCGTCCTTCAGGACGGCTCGGACCGTATCGAGGGCAAGGAGGCCAACCTCGAGCGTGAGACGAGGTTCGTGGAGGGGCTCACCGAACTGCGCGCCGTGGAGCTTCACGACGTCGCCATCGGGGACGATGTGACGATGTCCACGTGGCATTTCGACTACACGCACGAGGACTGGGGAACCAACACGTACGATCAGGTCGCGGTCCGGAAGTGGAAGGACAGCCAGATCGTCGAGGAGCGCTTCTACAAGGAGTCGTGAAGGAATCCTGACACGTAAGGAATCCTGACGCGTCCCACGGCGCGTGACGGGTGGCGCGTGACGGGTCCTGACGCGCGTGACGGGTCCCGACGACCCTCCCGAGCGACCGAACGGCCCGTCCCGAGAGATCGGGGCGGGCCGTTTGCGCTATCCGGACGCTCGGGACGGTTCGTCATCCTTCGTGCGTACCGCGACGGGGACCACCGGGCGAGAACGGAAACCCGATCGTCACCCACCCCGTAGTGTGAGCGGAAGGCCCCGAACCATGGAGACCACGATGAACAACGACGAGCGGATCGGATTCCTGCTCCGTGCCGCCGCGCGAGCCGAGCGCGACGGCAATCACCGGATCGCCGGTGTATTTCGTCGCATGGCCGAGGATGCTCGCCCCTTCCGCGGTTCGGACGGGGGGCTGGATGCCTCC
>DATFJS010000339.1:0-3348 GCA_035269045.1 Longimicrobiales bacterium
GTAGACGTACTCGGGCGTGGTGTCCTGAGCCTGGGCAGGCAGGGTGGCACCGAGACCGAGCGCGAGAAGGGCTGCGCCGGCGAGGGCGCGCATCCATGAGAGAGTCCGCATATCGATTCGAACGTGGGCGTGTGGGTTCCGAACTTCGTGTTCGAGTGATCCGCACCGCGTGCCCCGACCTCGCGGCCCGGGCACAACGACGCGGGGGAGGAAGAGCCAGGCTCTCCCTCCCCCGAAATATACCGCAGGAACGGACCGTGTGGTCCGCTCCGAGGCCTTACTGGAAGACCGTGCTGCGGACCGTCGGCCGAACGATGAACATTCCCTCGGCGCCGGAGGTCACGAGGACCGTGCCGTCACCGTAGTACGGGTAGTTCGACCACGAGCCGCTGAAGCCCGGGCTGTTGTCGCCGTACGGCACCGTGTCGAAGTACGCCACCTCGACCGGATTGGCCGGATCGGAGATGTCGAGGATCCGAAGACCCGACACGTAGTTGGACTGGAACATGAGGTTCCCCTGCACATACAGGTTGTGGTCCGACGACTCCTGCGTGCCGAAGTGCTCCGTGACGAGCTGCGGATCGTCCAGATCCGAGACGTCCCAGACCAGCGTCCGCGTCCGCTCCACGAGCCCGCTCGTCTCGTCCAGCTCGTCGTTCACGAAGAACCACTGCTGGTCGTCCGACAGCCACCCCTGGTGGGTGTAGCCCGGGCTCGGGTACGTCGCGTTCGAGATCGCGAGCGTGTTCGACGGATCCGTCACGTCCGAGATCGAGATCGCCGTCTCGTTCGCGGCGAAGCAGAGCGCGCGGCCCTGCCAGTCGGCGTCCGGACCGTTGTACGTCGTGCACTGGGCGTCGTGCGTATAGCCCGTGCCCGCCCGGCCCGTCTGCGGATCGCTGAAGCAGCCCGCGAACACCGGGTTCTGCGGATCGTTGATGTCGATGATGTGGAGACCGCCACCGCAGGTCTCACCGCCACCCCGTGCACCGACGGCGTAGGCGTGACCGATATCCGTGTTGATCACGATGTTGTGGACGCTGGCCACGTCGGTGTAGATGGCGTCTTCGTCGAACATCACCGGCTCACCACTCATGTGGTCCCGGAGACGCGTGAGGTCGAACACCTGCATGCCGTGCTGGCCCGCGCCGTCCGACACGATGAAGACGTGGTCCTGGAAGGTCTTCATGTCGCGCCAGGAGCTGCGGTTCGCGCCCTCGGTCATCATGAGGATTCCGACGACCCGCGGGTTCTCGGCGTCACTGATGTCCACGAAGGACGTCCGGTCCTGCATCCCGATGATCGCGTACTTGCGACCCGTCTCGGGATCTTCCCAGCCCCAGTTGTCGTTGGTGTTGATGCCGGTCGAGCCGTCACCCGTCAGCTGGGAAACCGGAATGAACGAGACGAGGTCGACGTTGGAGCACTCCCATGCATCGGCCTCGTTGTCGTTGCAGCGGACTTCGCCACCGGTCACCGGATCGAACTCCTCGGCCGTGCCCTCGAGCGTCCCGGTCATCTCACCGTTCTCGTAGATCGCGACGGTACCGATGCCGCCGTCGGTCATCGGCGCAGCGACGGCGATGAGGTCACCGCCACCGGCGACGGTCGATCCGAAGCCGCCGTCGGCGAGATCGCCGCCGGTCCACTTCGAAGCCGAGACCTCGGGGAAGGAGGACATGTCGAAGGCGTAGAGGCCCGTGCGGGAGCCCGCGAGGCGGAGATCACCGACCGAAGCGAGCGACGTGCCGAACCGCGTGCCGGGGTTCCGGCCGCGCGCCATCTCGCCGTCGAACGGGGCGAAGCGAACGACATTCTCCCACTCGCCCTCGTCGTCCTCCTCGAAGGCGTAGACCGCACCGGTGCCACCACTGAGCGGCGCACCGACCGCGATGACCGGTCCCGCGTCGATCATGACCGACGAGCCGTACTGGTCGTTGCGCTCCTGACCGACGTCGAGCTGACCGATCGTCTCGATGCCGTCCATCGACATCCGGAATGCGTAGGCGGTACCCGCGCGGTTGTTCGCGCCCGGTGCGCCGACGACGGCCAGGTTGCCGGCGAAGTCGACCGACGCGCCGAAGCGGTCGTTCGGGCTGAGCCCCTCCGCCACGACCATGCCGATGTTCATCCAGGTTCCGGCGTCCTCACGGAAGAGGTGGGCCGTACCGGCTCCGTCGTTGGCACCCGCCTCGGCGATGATGGCGTAGCCGCCCTCGATGGCCATGGCGGTCGGGGCCTCGACATCGAGCGTCGAGCTGTACGACCAGCTGCCACCGCTCTTCGAGAACACGTGCACACCACCGGCGCCGGCGACGAACATGTTGACGCCGTCGACGGAGATCGCTGCACCGAACCCGTCGCCCCACTCGGCGTCGGGTGCGTTGAGCTCCTGCATCTCGACCCAGTTGGAGCCCTGCTTCTCGTACACGTAGACGGCGCCGGGGCGAATGCGCGTGTCGCTCTCCCCGACGAAGACCTGTCCACCGCCCACGGCGAGCGTGCTTCCGAACCGGGCGAGTTCCGCCCCGGCGAAGTCACCGCCGTACGTGGTCTGGGCGGACACGGGTGCTCCGACGAGCGCGACTGCGGCGCCCAGAAGCATCAGACGTCCGAACGTCCTCATCTTCCCTCCTGATGATGAAACTGACCCGCATCGTGGATTCGAGCGGGCCGAAGTCGATCCTGCGAATTCCTGTCGAGGCTCCTCGTACCAGCGAACCCTCAGTCTTTTACGATAAGACGGCCGTGATGATCCGACCATGTCGTCGCGAGCCCACGAATTCCTGCTCCTGCACGCCCTCCCGATGACGTCCACACCGCCCGATCGGATCTGCGCCACCTGCGGTCGCCCCTTCTCCTGGAGGAAGAAGTGGGCACGAGACTGGGGCAATGTCCGCTACTGCTCGAAGGCGTGTCGCGGCGGTCCCGGTGCCCGCGGCGAGGCGCTGGAGCGGGTGATCCTCGGCCTTCTGGGGAAACGGTCGACCGGGTCCACCATCTGCCCGTCGGAGGCCGCGAGGGCGGTCGAGCCGGAGGAGTGGCGCGACCTCATGGAGGACGCGCGTCGCGCCGCTCGACGACTTGTGCACGCGGGCAAGGTCGAGATCACGCAGAAGGGTCGAGTCGTCGACCCCGGTACGTTCCGGGGTCCGATCCGGATTCGACGGGTGCGCTGACCACCACCGGGCCGAGGTCGGTCTCACCCCATCCCGTCCGGGTCAGCCTCCGCTCTGCGTCAGTCTTCACCCCGGTCGAGATCCTGAAGCGCCACGACCCTCGCGGTGAAACGCGCGCTCCGACCGTCGGCCAGAAGCAGCACGACATCGACGGCATCACCGGGGGCCG
>DATFJS010000340.1:0-3500 GCA_035269045.1 Longimicrobiales bacterium
CGCCTCGGCCACGCCGACGCCGACGATGGCGTAGACGACGAGCACCCGAAACACCCGCCGCCGCTTGAGCTCGGCCACGAATCCGCGCACCCGTCGTGTCACTCGACCGTCAGCCATGCGCCAGCTCCCGGTTCAGCCACGCACGCGCCGCCGTCCAGTCGCGTTTCACGGTGGCCGGCGAGGTATCGAGGGCCGCGGCCGTCTCTTCCACCGTCATGCCCCCGAAGAACCGGCACTCGACCACGCGTACCTGCCGCTCGTCCATCTCCGCGAGTCTCTCGAGCGCCTGATCGAGGGCGAGAACGGCGTCCATGTCCTCGTCGTCGAACAGGTCGACATCGTCGAGTACCACCCGGCGGCGGTCGCCACCACGCTTGACGGCGTTCCGCCGCACCGCGTGGTCCACGAGGACCCGCCGGCATGCTCGACTCGCCATCGCGAAGAAGTGCGCGCGACCCTGCCAGTCGATGGACTCGAGACGGGCGATCCTGAGGTAGGCCTCGTGAACCACCGCGGTCGCGCTGAGCGTGTGCCCCTCCGCCTCCGCGGCCATCTGCCTCTGGGCGATCGCGCGCAGTTCCCCGTAGACCAGAGGCACCAGTTCATCGAGTGCATCGCGATTACCGCGGGACAGTTCATCGAGCAGAATGGTGACATCACCTTTCCTTCCCAAGCTCGAACACCTCATCTCGTGGGGACATCGCCCCCGGCTCCACCTCCAGAGGCCGAATACCGGCGCGAAACGGCTCACGTCGAGCCACCCCGTGGATCGACCCGGTGAAAACACGACGATGGACTCCGGTACCGGTCGACCGCAATAATGGGAGCGCCCAGTGGGGGCTGGACTCCCGGACACCCCGGTGCCGTGCTCAGGCCGTCCCGGACGCTCCGCAACGACGCGTGAGCCGATTCCCGTCCGAATTTCGCCTCTCCCCATGGAGGCCCGTTCCTCCGAGCCCGATCGCGTGCTCGGCGACGCGGACCAGATCCAACCCACATCATCCGGAGTGACTCATGGCAGCGCTCACCACCCTCGACGGAGTCCCGACCACGGTCGCGGACGATGCCGTCGCCTCTTTCGCCGCCGATCTCGACGGCACCCTCCTCACGCCGGACTCGCCCGGCTACGACGACGCACGGACCATCTGGAACGCGATGGTCGACAAGCGGCCCGGGCTGATCATCGAGGTGGAGAGCGAAGAGGACGTCGTGGCGGGCGTGAACTTCGCGCGCGAGCACCGGCTGTTGCTCTCGATCCGTGGTGCCGGCCACAACATCGCCGGAAACGCCGTGTGCGACGGTGGCCTGATGATCTCCTTCGAACGCATGAAGGCGGCAGAGGTCGATGCCGAGGCCCGCACCGTCCGTGTGCAGCCCGGCGCCACGCTCGGCGATCTGGATTCCGCCACCCAGGCGCACGGTCTCGCCGTACCGACCGGCATCAACTCCACGACGGGAATCGCTGGACTCACGCTGGGCGGAGGATTCGGATGGCTGAGCCGAACCCGCGGGATGACGATCGACAATCTCCGGTCGGCCCGCGTCGTGACCGCATCCGGTGAGGTGGTGACGGCCAGCGAGCGGGAGCACCCCGACCTTTTCTGGGGCCTCCGGGGCGGAGGTGGAAACTTCGGTGTCGTCACCTCGTTCGAGTTCGACGCGCATCCGGTCGGTCCGGAGGTGTTGTCGGGGCTCATCGTGCACCCGATCGAGGACGCACCGGAAGTCCTCCGAGCCTATCGGAATTTCGCGGCCTCCGCGCCGGACGAGGTCACGGTGTGGGTCGTGATGCGGAAGGCGCCGCCTCTGCCCTTCCTGTCGGAGGAAGTCCACGGCACGGGCGTCCTGGTACTCGCCGCCTTCTACGCCGGCGACATGGCGGAGGGCGAGGCCGCGCTCGCACCGCTGCGTGCGATCGGCACGCCTCACGCGGACGTCATAGGGCCGCACCCCTACGCCGGCTGGCAGCAGGCCTTCGACCCCCTTCTCACGCCCGGGGAGCGGAACTACTGGAAGACCCATGACTTCGCCGAGCTGAGCGACGAACTGCTCGATACCGTGCTCGAGTACGTCGACAGCCTCCCGGACCCTCAGTCGGAGGTCTTCTTCGCCCAGCTCGGCGGGGCCCAGGGACGCGTCCGAAACGACGCGACCGCGTATCAGGGCCGGAACGCCGCCTTCATCATGAACGTGCACGGACGCTGGAGCGATCCCGCGAAGGACGACACGTGCACCGCATGGTGCCGGGAGTTCTGGGCCGCCACCGAGCCGCACGCGACGGGAGAGGCGTACGTGAACTTCCTCACGGAGGAGGAAAGCGGGCGACTCAGGGACGCATACGGGTCGAGTTTCGAGCGGCTCGTCGAGGTCAAGAACGCCTGGGATCCGGACAATCTCTTCCGGATGAATCACAACGTGCAGCCGACGGCGTAACGAGGCGCGATCACGTTTCGAGCCCGGGGGCCGGCGCCGGTTCGCTCCGGCCCCCTTCAGGTGGTGCTCCCCCAGTCGGCGGGCACTCCGCTCAGATGGTGGCCATCAGGTCCTGGAGCAGGGCGCTCGCCTCGGAGCCCAGTTCATGCTCGATCAGGTCGAACAGTTCGTTGTCGGTGCGTACTTCGTCTCGAATGAACCCGCGCGACGTCCGCCACTGCAGTAGATTCAGAGAGCGCGACCCGGGTCGCCGCGTCGCGTGCCGACTGGCTACCGACAGCTGAGGACGTGGCATGCATTCGGACCTTCCCTCCCCATCACCGCAATCGACCCGATCCGGTGGGGACTGGCATGCCCGGTCGCTCGACCACCTGTATGACCGGCTCGATACGTCGCGGGACGGTCTCTCCACCAGCGAGGCGACCAGCAGGCTCGAGGAGCACGGCCCGAATCGACTGACCGCGCCCGCGTCGGTGTCGGCCTGGGCGATCCTCATCGCGCAGTTCCAGAGCGTCGTCGTTCTCCTGCTCCTGGTCGCCGCCGTGGTGGCCCTCCTGGTAGGCGACACACTCGAGGCGGCAGCCATCGCCGCCGTCCTTCTGGTGAACACCGCGATCGGGTTCCCCGTCGAACTGCGCGCCCGACGGGCGATGGAGGCGCTTCTCCGTCATCAGGTGCACGAGACCACCGCGATCCGTGATGGCGCCCCGCAGCGGATTCCCGCGGCGGACCTCGTGCCGGGGGACGTGATCGAGCTGCAGGAAGGCGAGTCGGTCCCGGCCGACGCGCGGCTGATCGAAGCCGCCGGCGTCCGGACGACGGAGGCCGCGCTCACCGGCGAGTCGCTCCCGGTCGGCAAGTCCGCCGACACGACCTGTGACGCCGACACGCCGCTGCCCGACCGCACGAACATGCTCTATGCGGGAACCGCGGTGGCGGTCGGTCGTGCCCGTGCCGTCGTCGTGGGCACCGGAATGGACACCGAACTCGGTCGCGTGGGGCGTCTGCTCGAGGGGGTGGTCGACGAGGAGACACCGCTGGAACGTCGCCTGGACGCGCTGGGCGCG
>DATFJS010000341.1:0-9287 GCA_035269045.1 Longimicrobiales bacterium
AACCGTCCCGCGACCCGTGATCGAGAAGATGTCCTCCACCGGCATCAGGAACGGCTTGTCCACCGCTCGCTCCGGCATCGGAATGTGCGCGTCCACCGCATCCATCAGCTCCGTGATCTTCTGGCCCCACTCGCTCTCCGGATCCGCCGACTCCAGCGCCTTCAGCGCCGAACCGCGGATCACCGGAATCTCGTCGCCGTCGAAGTCGTACTCGCTCAGAAGCTCGCGGACCTCGAGTTCAACGAGCTCCAGGAGCTCCTCGTCGTCGACCATGTCGCACTTGTTCATGAAGACCACGATGCTCGGCACGTTCACCTGGCGCGCGAGCAGGATGTGCTCACGGGTCTGGGGCATCGGGCCGTCCGCAGCGCTCACCACGAGAATCGCGCCGTCCATCTGCGCCGCTCCCGTGATCATGTTCTTCACGTAGTCCGCGTGGCCCGGGCAGTCCACGTGTGCGTAGTGGCGCTCTTCCGTCTCGTACTCGACGTGCGCCGTCGCAATCGTGATCCCCCGCTCCCGCTCCTCCGGTGCCTTGTCGATGTTCGCGAAGTCAACTCCCTCGCCAAGGCCCTTCGCTGCCTGGATCGCCGTGATCGCAGCCGTCAGCGTCGTCTTGCCGTGGTCCACGTGACCGATCGTTCCGACGTTCACGTGCGGCTTCGTGCGCTCGAACTTCTCCTTGCCCATTTCGTCGTGCCTCGTGCTGCTCGTTTAGTAGAGAATCGCGAGAGTCTGCTTAGTCGTCCCTGCCCACAGCGGCCATGATCTCTTCGGCCTTGCTCTGGGGGACTTCTTCGTACTGCGCGAACTGCATCGTGTAGACCGCGCGCCCCTGGCTCATCGAGCGCAGGTTGGTCGAGTACCCGAACATCTCACCCAGCGGAACCGTCGCGCCGATGACGCGGGCTCCGGAGCGCTCGGTCATCCCGCCCACGCGGCCACGCCGCGAGGAGAGGTCACCGATGATGTCGCCCATGTAGTCGGCGGGCGTCACGACCTCGACGTCCATGACCGGCTCGAGAAGAACCGGCTTCGCCCGGCGGGCGCCCTCCTTGAGGGCCATCGAGCCGGCGATCTTGAACGCCATTTCGTTCGAGTCGACGTCGTGGTACGAGCCGTCGATCAGCTCGACCTTCACGTCGATCAACGGATAGCCGGCCAGGATTCCGTTCTCCATCGCCTCGCGGATCCCGTCCTCCACCGGACGGATGTACTCACGCGGGATCGAACCCCCGGTGATCTTGTCCTCGAAGGTGAGACCCGTCCCCGTCTCGCCCGGCTCGATGTTGATGACCACGTGTCCGTACTGACCGCGACCGCCGGACTGACGAACGAACTTGCCCTCGACCTTCTCGGCCGGCTTCCGGATCGTCTCGCGGTACGCGACCTGCGGACGACCGATGTTCGCCTCGACGTTGAACTCGCGCCGAAGGCGATCCACGATGATCTCGAGGTGGAGCTCGCCCATTCCGGAGATGATCGTCTGCGCCGTCTCCTCGTCGGTCCGCACCTTGAAGGTGGGGTCCTCGTCGGCAAGCTTCGAAAGCCCCTGCGTCAGCTTGTCCTGGTCGGCCTTGGTCTTCGGCTCGACCGCGACCGCGATCACGGGCTCGGGGAAATCCATCGCCTCGAGGATGATCGGGAAGTCCTCGGCGGTGAGCGTATCACCGGTCTTGACGTTCTTGAGCCCGATGCCCGCAGCGATGTCGCCGGCGTACACTTCGTCCAGCTCGTCCCGCTTGTTGGCGTGCATCTGCAGAATCCGGCCGACGCGCTCGCGCTGGTCCTGCGTGGCGTTCTGCACGTAGCTGCCCGCCGGAAGCGTACCGGAGTACACCCGGAAGAAGGTCAACTTACCGACGTAGGGGTCGGTCATGATCTTGAACGCGAGCGCGGCAAACGGCGCATCATCGGAGGCCTCGCGGGTCTCTTTCGTCTCGTCGTGCTGCGGAAGATGGCCCTCGATCGCAGCGACCTCGACCGGCGATGGAAGGTAGTCGATGACGCCGTCGAGGAGACGCTGCACACCCTTGTTCTTGAAGGCCGAGCCACAGAAGACCGGGAAGACCTTGCCGGAGAGCGTGGCCTCGCGAACCGCCTGACGAACCTCGTCGATCGAAAGCTCCTCGCCTTCGAGGTACTTCAGCATCAACTCTTCGTCGTGCTCGACGCAGGCCTCGATCAGCCCCGACCGAAGCTCCTGACACTTCTCGAGGAGGTCCGCCGGGATGTCCTGCTCCGCGAACTTCGAACCGAGCTCGTCCTCGTAGATGACGGCCTTCATCTCCACGAGGTCGACGAGGCCGGTGAGGGTCTCGCCGGCACCGACCGGAAACTGGATCGGATGGGCGTTCGCGCCGAGGCGGTCCCGCATCATGTCGACCACGTTCTCGAAGTCCGCACCGACGCGGTCCATCTTGTTGACGAACGCGATGCGCGGAACCTTGTAGCGATCCGCCTGGCGCCAGACCGTCTCGGACTGGGGCTCCACACCACCCACCGCACAGAACACCGCCACCGCGCCGTCGAGGACACGGAGCGAACGCTCCACCTCGGCGGTGAAGTCGACGTGCCCGGGGGTGTCGATGATGTTGATGCGGTACTCGGTGTCGAGCCGCTTCCAGAATGCGGTCGTCGCGGCCGAGGTGATCGTGATGCCGCGCTCCTGCTCCTGCTCCATCCAGTCCATGGTCGCGGCGCCGTCGTGCACCTCGCCCATCTTGTGAGTGCGTCCCGTATAGAACAGGATGCGCTCGGTCGTGGTGGTCTTACCGGCGTCGATGTGCGCCATGATGCCGATGTTGCGGAGCTTGTCCAGCGGCGTCTGTCTAGGCATTCCGAGTCACCCTCGAGCTGATCTCTATATACAAGTAACGGGCGCAAAAAAAGCGCGGTCTCGTGAGGCGTCGGCCCACCCGAAGCGAGCCGCGCGAGATCGCGCTTCTCGGCACCGGAGAGGGCCCGCAGGCCATCGCGTGTCCGTCGTCTGTCGTGCGCCCATCGGGCGCGGGCCCTTCAGCCGCCGATCGGAATCCTTCCGACCGAGCGGGTCCTGCCAATCACCAGCGGTAGTGCGCGAACGCCTTGTTCGCTTCCGCCATCCGGTGCGTGTCGTCCTTCTTCTTGACCGTGCTGCCCTCGCCCCGGCTCGCAGCCATGAGCTCCTGGGCCAGGCGGTCGGACATCGTCTTCTCCGAGCGGCCCCGGGCGAACCCGACGAGCCACTTGATGCCGAGCGCCTGCCGCCGCTGCGGGCGGACCTCGATCGGCACCTGGTACGTCGCACCACCGACACGCCGGCTCTTAACCTCGAGCGCCGGCTTCACGTTGTTGAGCGCCTGCTCGAAGACGTTGACGCCGGGCTGGCCGGTCTTGTCCTCGATGATGTCCAGCGCGTCGTAGAAGATCTTCTCCGCGGTGGAGCGCTTTCCGTCACGCATCAGCGCGTTCACGAACTTCGCGATGACGAGGGAGTCGTGCTTCGGATCTCCCGCGATTTCCCGCTTGTCTGCCCTGGAACGACGGCTCATCTCTCTCTACCTCAGTCCTTCGGCTTCTTGGCGCCGTACTTCGAACGGCCCTGGCGACGATCACTCACTCCCGACGTGTCCAGCGTTCCACGAACCACGTGGTAGCGCACACCGGGGAGGTCCTTCACTCGGCCTCCGCGGATCAGGACGATCGAGTGTTCCTGCAGGTTGTGTCCCTCACCGCCGATGTACGAGGTGACCTCGTAGCCGTTGGTGAGACGCACACGTGCGACCTTCCGGAGAGCGGAGTTCGGCTTCTTCGGCGTGGTCGTGTACACACGGGTGCAGACCCCCCGCTTCTGGGGGGAACCCTGGAGTGCCGGAGACTTGTTCTTCTTCTGAACCGTCTTCCGGCCCTTTCGGACCAACTGGTTGATCGTCGGCATACTTGCCACTCGAGAGGATCAGCTTCCGAATGCGGTCCCGACTCAGTTCGGGAGGCATTTCGGGCAGAGCTTGTTAAGATAGACCCGCTTTCGGATATCGTCAACGGGGTAGGGCCGGCATTTTCGTGCCTGCCGTCGGACGCAGCGAGGGGCCGCCCCGCCTCGGCGGAACGACCCCTCGACACGAGCTCCGTCGAGCCGGTGCGACGTCAGTCGCCGACCGCCTCCGCACCCAGACCCGGGATGAGTTCGCCCGGATCGGTGAGCGGCATGATCTCCTCGTCGTAGTACGACTGCTCGACCATGAACTCGACGTCGGAGAAGCGGTGCACACCCGTTCCCGCCGGGATCAGGTGTCCGATGATGATGTTCTCCTTCAGGCCCGCGAGCTCGTCCCTGGCGCCCCGTACCGCGGCGTTGGTCAGAACACGCGTGGTCTCCTGGAACGACGCGGCCGAGATGAACGACTCGGTCGTCAGGCTGGCCTTCGTGATTCCGAGGAGGAGCGGCTCGCTCCGTGCCGGCTTCTTGCCGTCGCGGAGGGCGGCCTGGTTGACCTCCCGGAACTCCACCCGGTCGACGTTCTCGCCCTCGAGGAGGTCGGTCTCGCCCGGATCGGTGATCTTCACCTTCTGGAGCATCTGGCGGACGATCACGCCGATGTGCTTGTCGTTGATCTTCACGCCCTGCAGACGGTAGACCTCCTGAATCTCGTTCAGCAGGTACTCCTGCACCGCCCGCGGCCCCTTGATGCGAAGGATGTCGTGCGGGTTGATCGGACCCTCGGAGAGACGGTCACCGGCGCGAACCACATCGCCGGCGTGCACACGCATGTGCTTGCCGACCGGGACCTTGTAGGTCCGCTCGGCGCCCGCTTCCGGCGTGACGTGCACCTCGCGCTTACCGCGCTTGATGCCACCGAAGCTGACCTCTCCGTCGATCTCGGTGATGACGGCGGGATCCTTCGGGTTGCGCGCCTCGAACAGCTCCGCCACGCGGGGCAGACCCCCGGTGATGTCGCGGGTCTTGTAGACCTCGCGGCTGATCTTGGCCATCGCGTCACCCGGCTTGACCTTGACGCCGTCCGACACGGTGAGCTGCGCGCCCACCGGCACGATGAACTCGCGCAGCGCCTTGCCCTCGTCGTCCACGATCTGGATGGTCGGGTGGAGCTTCTTGTCCCGATCCTCCGTGATCGTCATCTGACGACGGCCGGTCGACTCGTCGAGCTCCTCGCGCATCGTCACGTCCTGGACGATGTCGACGAAGCGAACGGTTCCGGCGTGGTCCGCGATCACCGGCTCGGAATACGGATCCCAGCCGAAGAGCAGGTCGCCCGCCTCGATCTCGTCGCCCGACTCCACCGCCAGCGTCGCGCCGTACGGCACAGACAGGCGGCTCCGGACCTGACCTTCCTTCGTCTTCAGGACGATCTGACCCTCACGCGAGGTGACGATCACGTCCTCTTCCGGCGTGGTGACGGTGTTCACGCGCTCCAGCCCGATCACGGCGTCGATCTTCGACTTCCGCTGGGTCTGGGCCGCGATGCGCGAGGCGGTACCACCGATGTGGAACGTCCGCAGCGTGAGCTGCGTGCCCGGCTCACCGATCGACTGGGCCGCGATGATGCCGACGGCCTCGCCGATGTCGACGATGTCCATGGTGGCGAGGTTCCGGCCGTAGCAGGTCCGGCACACGCCCCGGCGCGCCTCACAGGTGAGGACCGACCGGATCTTGACCATCTGGATCCCGGCCTCCTCGATGTCGTCCGCGATCGCCTCGTCGATGAGTCCGCCGGCTTCCACCAGCTGCTCTCCGTCGATCGGATCGTAGACGTCCTCGAGCGCGACGTTTCCGACGATGCGGTCCTTGAGCGGCTCGATGATGTCCTCACCCTCCTTCAGGGCGGTCATCTCGAGACCCAGGATCGTGCCACAGTCCTCGACCGTGACGACGACGTCCTGCGACACGTCGACGAGGCGACGCGTCAGGTAGCCGGCGTCGGCCGTCTTCAGCGCCGTGTCCGCCAGCCCCTTCCGGGCTCCGTGCGTGGAGATGAAGTACTCCACTACGGTCAGACCCTCGCGGAAGTTCGACTTGATGGGCGACTCGATGATCTGGCCGATCCCACCCGTCAGCTTCTTCTGCGGCTTGGCCATGAGGCCACGCATTCCCGCCAGCTGACGCATCTGGTCGCGATTACCTCGCGCACCCGACGTCATCATCATGAAGACCGGGTTGTACCCGTCCTTCGAGCGCTCGAGGTGACGCACCATGACGTCCGCGACGTCGTTGTTCGCGTGCGTCCAGGTGTCGATGATCTTGTTGTAGCGCTCGCCGTTGGAGATGAATCCGCTGGCGTACGCCTTCTGGAAGCGGGTGACCTGCTCGTCCGCCTCGGAAAGGATCTCGCCCTTCTCCTCGGGCACCTCGAGGTCCTCGATCCCCACCGAGATCCCGCCATACGTGGCGTGGGTGAATCCGAAGTTCTTGAGATGATCCAGGAACTCGGTCGTCCGACCCAGTCCCACCGTGGTGAAGCAGGTGAAGACGAGGTTCCCGAGCTCCTTCTTCCCGAACGTCTGGTTCAGGTAGCCGAGCTCGTCCGGAATGATCGAGTTGAGGAGCGCGCGTCCGGCCGTCGTGCGGACCCAGCGCTTCTGGACGTTGCCCTCCGAGTCGATGCGATTCGTGAGGAACCACACCAGATCGTGGAAGTGCAGACGGTCCTGGGCGATCGCACTCTCGACTTCCCCGTAGGTGCCGTAGCGCGGCGCGTCCTCGAAGATCTCGTCGAGACGCGCGTCCGCCTTCTGGCGGGCACTCTTCGAGGCCTTCTGGTTGTTGTAGACCGACTCGAGGTCGGTGACCTCGAGCGGGGGGTTGGTCAGGTAGTACAGCCCGATGACCATGTCCTGCGTCGGCGCCGTGACGGGCCGGCCGTTGGACGGCAGCAGGATGTTGTTGGACGACAGCATCAGGACCCGTGCTTCCAGCTGCGCCTCGAAGGACAGCGGGAGGTGCACGGCCATCTGGTCACCGTCGAAGTCCGCGTTGAACGCGGTGGTGACCAGCGGGTGGATCCGGATCGCCTTCCCCTCGACCAGCACCGGCTCGAACGCCTGGATTCCCAGGCGATGCAGCGTCGGCGCACGGTTCAGGAGGACCGGGTGATCCTTGATGATGTCCTCGAGGACCTCGTAGACCTTGGGGTCCTCCTGCTCCACGATCTTCTTCGCGCGCTTGACCGTCTCGGCCTCGCCGCGCTTCTCGAGCTCGTGGATGATGAAGGGCTTGAACAGCTCGACCGCCATCGCCTTCGGCAGGCCGCACTGGTGCAGCTTGAGCTCCGGCCCGACCACGATGACCGAGCGGCCCGAGTAGTCGACGCGCTTCCCGAGCAGGTTCTGGCGGAAGCGTCCCTGCTTCCCCTTGAGCATGTCGGAGAGCGACTTGAGCGGGCGCTTGCCACGGCCGCGGATCGCCTTCGAGCGGCGACCGTTGTCGAACAACGCGTCCACCGCCTCCTGGAGCATGCGCTTCTCGTTGCGGAGGATGACCTCCGGAGCGCGCATGTCGATGAGCTTCTTGAGCCGGTTGTTCCGGTTGATGACCCGGCGGTACAGATCGTTCAGGTCCGACGTCGCGAACCGGCCACCGTCGAGCGGCACCAGCGGACGAAGGTCCGGCGGAATGATCGGGATGACGTCCAGCACCATCCACTCGGGACGGTTGCGCTTGTCGATCGTGTCCCCGGAGTTCCGCAGCGCGTCCACGACCTTGAGTCGCTTCAGCTTCTTCTTCTTCCGGTGCTGGGACGTTTCCGTCGCGATCTCGTGACGCAGCCACGCCGCGAGACGGTCGAGTCCCTTGCCGTCGGAGTTCTTGTGGTCGATCCGGCGCTCCGGCGAATCGAGCATCTTCAGCAGCGTACGGACCGCCTCGGCCCCGATGTCCGCCTTGAACTTCTCGTCGCCCTGCTCGCGCGCCTTCACGCGGAGGTCGTAGTACTCGTCCTCGTCGAGCAGCTGCATGAACTCGACGTCCTGCCGGCCCGGATACGTGACGATGTAGTTCGCGTAGTACACGACCTTCTCGAGGTCGCGCAGCGTCATCCCCAGCAGGTATCCCAGCTGGCTCGGGAGCGTCTTGAAGAACCAGATGTGGACGACGGGCACCGCCAGCTCGATGTGGCCCATCCGCTCGCGGCGGACCTTCGAGAGGGTGACCTCGACGCCGCAGCGGTCACAGACGTGACCCCGGAATCGGATGCGCTTGAACTTTCCGCAGTGGCACTCCCAGTCCTTGACGGGACCGAAGATGCGCTCGCAGAAAAGGCCGTCCTTTTCCGGCTTGAAGGAGCGGTAGTTGATCGTCTCCGGCTTCAGCACCTCTCCGAACGACCAGCCGCGAATCTCCTCCGCGGCGGCCAGACGGAGCTGGATGAAGTCGAAGTCCGACGAATTCTTGTCGCGGGAACGCGGAAAATCGATCATCTGCTTACTCCTCCTCGCCCAGCGTGACGCTGAGTCCGAGGGCCTGTAGCTCCTTCACGAGTACGTTGAACGACTCGGGGATGCCTGGCTTGGGTAGGTTGTCGCCCTTGACGATGGCCTCGTAGACCTTGGAACGGCCCTGCACGTCGTCGGACTTCACGGTCAGGATCTCCTGGAGCGTGTGCGCGGCACCGTACGCCTCGAGTGCCCACACCTCCATCTCACCGAACCGCTGCCCGCCGAACTGCGCCTTACCGGCCAGCGGCTGCTGCGTGACCAGCGAGTAGGGCCCGATGCTCCGGGCGTGGATCTTGTCGTCGACGAGGTGGCTGAGTTTGAGCATGTAGATCTGCCCCACGGTGACCGGGAAGTCGAAGCGACGCCCGCTCCGTCCGTCCCGCAGCCAGACCTTTCCGCTCGGGAAGATCCCGGCGTACTCGACCAGCTCCGTGGCGGCCTCGTCCAGTCCCTCGCCCGCCGTCCGCTTGCTCTGGATCTCGGCGACCTTCGGGAAGATCTCCTCGAGTTCCTCGCCCTGTCGCTCCGCGATCTCCTTCGCGGCGGCGACCACGAACTTGTGGATGCCGTCGAAGACCTCCTTGGTCGCCTTGTCGAGCTTGAGGTCGGTGAACTCGTCGAGCGTCCGGCCGAGGCCGTGCGACGCGTACTTCGACTCCGGGCCGGCTCCGTTGCCGTTGCCGTTCCGCGAATCGCCCACCCGCTGGATGGCGCCGCCCTCGAGCATCCGGCTCGATGCGATCGCCCTCTCGAGATCCTCGACATCGAGGTCGAGCGACGTCTCGCGCAGGCTGAGCGCGCCCTCCGCCCACTTCAGCGCGCTGAAGCGGAGCAGGACTCCGATCTCGTCCTCG
>DATFJS010000342.1:0-5623 GCA_035269045.1 Longimicrobiales bacterium
GGCGCACCCTGGTCCATCTCGGTGACCGTGCCGAGACCCTGGTACACGAACTTCTGCACCCGCTTCCCCTCGTAGGTCTCGGTCGTGTAGATGTTGCCCTCGGAGTCGGTCGCGATCGAGTGGACCGCGAAGAAGAGGCCCGGCTGGCGGCCGCCGTCCCCGAAGGTGGTCAGGATCTCGAGGTTCTCACGATCCATGACGTACACCTTCATGTTCTTGCCGTCGGCCACGTACATGTACTGCTGGCCGGGATCACGGCT
Source organism: Longimicrobiales bacterium (assembly GCA_035269045.1). Taxonomy (GTDB): domain Bacteria; phylum Gemmatimonadota; class Gemmatimonadetes; order Longimicrobiales; family Gaopeijiaceae; genus Gaopeijia. Next base: position 261 of record DATFJS010000342.1, read on the forward strand.
GAAGGCGACGTCCCACACCGATCCGTCCCCGAGCGTCTCCGGCGCGATCCGCACCTCGTCGACGAAGGTGCCGTCGGTCTGGAAAACCTGCATGCGGGCGTTGGCGCGGTCGCACACGTACACGAGGCCGTCGTTGGACGGGTCCGCACAGTGCACCGGTGTCCGGAACTGCTGCGGGAGCGGCTCCGAGGGATCGTACGATCCCATCGGCTCGTCGCTGGGCTCGTTGCCGTAGGCGCCCCAGTAGCGCAGGAACTCGCCGGTGTTCGCGTCGATCACCGCCACCCGACGGTTGCCGTAGCCATCCGCCAGGTACGCCTCGTCGCCGGTCTCGTCGAAGGAGATCTTGGCGACCCGCCCGAAGTGCTCTTCGGAGTTCGAGTCGACGCCCTGCCCGGGCATCCCGATCTGCATCAGGAATTCGCCGTCCCGGCTGAACTTGAGTACGTGCGAGTCACCGCCGCCGTTCCCGCCGATCCAGACGTTGTCGTTCGGGTCGATCGTGATGCCGTGATTCGACGACGGCCACGTGTAGCCCTCCCCGGGCCCGCCCCAGGAGTTCGCGAGATTCCCGTCCGGATCGAATTCGAGCACGTACGGGGCCGGGATGCAGCACTCCCCGGTGGGCGGGTCCTGGGCTGCGCCGATCTCAGTGCGCTCGTTGAGCGGCGCCTGCCTGTGGATGATGAAGACGTGGTCCCGCGAGTCGACGCCGACGCCGACGACCGACCCGAGCACCCAGTGGTTCGGGAGCGGCTGGGGCCAGAAGGGATCGACCTCGAACATCGGAGCCTGAACCTGCCCCTCCGCCTGCTGGCTGGCGGCACTCTCCAGCACCTCCGCACCACAGGCGAGCAGGACGACGCCCGCCACGAGGGCGAGGGCGATGTTGCGTGGACGGCGTGCGATCATCTTGGACTCTCTTCGGCTGGATGGCCCGACGTCGACGCCAGGCTCGATCTGCGTGGCAGGCGGGTGGCCTGATCGGGCCAGCCTACGCATTTTCGTCGGCCCACGCCAGCCTTCCCGACCCCTCCGCGATGCGATCCCGACCCCTCCGCACCGTTCTTCTCGCGCTGCTCCTGCTCTTCGGCCTGCCCGCCGAGCAGAGGGCGCACGAGATCCCCGAAGACGTCACCATCCACGCTTTCGTACGCGCCGAGGGGGACGTCCTGCGCTTCCTGGTGCGCGTCCCGCTCTACTCGATGCGCGACGTCGACTTCCCGCTGCGTGGACCCGGCTGGCTGGACATCGAGGGATCCACGGAGCTGCTGGACGATCTCGTGCGACAATGGATCGTGTCCTACGTCGGCTTCGAGGAGGACGGGCGTCCCCTCGGCGACCCCCGGATCGTCGCGACCCGGATCGAACGGCCTTCGGACCGGTCGTTCGAGAGCTTCGAATCCGCGCTGGCCAACGTCCGGGCCCCGATGCTGCCATCCGACATCCAGCTTCCCGGCCCGCAGGCGCTGCTCGATGTCCTGCTCGAGTACGACATCGCGTCGGCCGAGTCCGACTTCTCGATCCGTCCCGATCTCGCCCACCTCGGGGTCAGCACCGCGACAGTGCTCCGGTTCCAGCCGCCCGGCGGCACGGAGCGCGCGTTCAGGTACGAGAGCAACCCCGGACTCGTCGAGCTCGACCCGAGCTGGTGGTACGCCACCTCGCGCTTCATCGCGCTGGGCTTCTGGCACATTCTCGGCGGCCTCGACCACATCCTCTTCCTGCTGTGCCTGGTCATCCCCTTCCGACGGTTCTGGGGGCTCGTGCCGATCGTGACCGGATTCACCGTCGCGCATTCGATCACCCTCATCGCCGCCGCGCTCGGGATGGCACCGAACGCGCTCTGGTTCGCCCCGCTCATCGAGACGCTGATCGCCGCGTCGATCGTCTGGATGGCGCTCGAGAACATCTTCGGGGCCGGGCTGAACCGCAGGTGGGGGATCGCCTTCGCCTTCGGGCTCGTGCACGGATTCGGCTTCTCCTTCCTGCTGTCGGAGTCGCTGCAGTTCGCGGGAAGTCATCTGCTCAGCTCTCTCCTCGCCTTCAACATCGGCGTGGAGCTGGGGCAGCTGGCGCTTCTCGCGGTCGCGGTCCCGGCGCTCGGGTTCCTGTACGACCGGCTCCCCTCCGAACGGATGGCGGTGATCGTGCTCAGCGCGCTCGTCGGTCACACCGGGTGGCACTGGATGACGGAGCGCGGGGCCGCGTTCCTGGCCTACGATCTCACGCTGCCGGCGTTCGATCTCGCCTTCGCCGCCCAGTTGCTCCGCTGGCTGATGCTGGCGCTGATCGTGGCGGGGGCCGCGTGGGGTCTCCGGGAGGGAGTGCGGTGGTGGGGTGGGTGGACCGCCGGACGTGCCGACCCGCCCGATTCACGGGCCGGACCGGTGGCGGGCGCCACCGGCACCGGATAAGTGAGCCGAGACGCCTCGCTCGCTACTCCTCGACCACACCCTCGTACAAGGGATTCACCGCCAGGTCGTCGTCGATGACGATCTTCCTGTCCCACGGGAAGATCAGCGTGTCGTCCGTCTCGAGCGCATAGAGATCGGGCTCGTAGCCGTTCGTGCGCTTGAAGCAGGTGGCGGTGCTGATCTCGGCCGCGCCGACGTCGCGCAGCGCGGCGATCGCCATCCTCAGCGTGTCGCCGCTCGAGGTGACCTCGTCGACGATCAGGACCGACCGACCCGCCGCACGGGTGGGAGCCTCCGAGAAGATCCGTGGACGCTCCCGGTGTGCTCCCTCCGACTCGTGACGGGTGATCGTCATCGTGTAGAGTTCCGAGCGAAGCACCGAAGCGACGACGCCCGCGGGGATCACACCTGTCCGCGCGATCCCCACCACGAGGTCCGGATCGAACTCCCGGGCGGCGCGCATGGCCAGTCCACGACACAGCTCGCCGAAGAATTCCCAGCCGACTTCGAGGTACTGACGGGGATCGGGGTCCGGGTCACCGGGAAGACGGAAGGTCGCCATGGTCGCTCCAACTGGGTTCGAAGGGGGACGAATAGGATAGGCGAGATCGTCCGCAAGGGACACTCGTACGGCCGCGCCCGGGGTTGCCGACGAACCTCGCCCCCGCTCATTTCGCTCCGTGCCCCGACGATCCGGGACCGGCTCGACCTCCAAGGAGACCCGCCAGATGACGTTCCTTCCCCGACTCCGCATCCTCCCCATCACCCTGCCGGCCGCCTGGGCGTTGGCGGCGCTCGTCCTCGTGATCGGTGCGCTGCCCGGCTCCGCCCAGATGATCGCACCCAACCCCTGGGCCCCCGAGGCCGGCCAGTGGGGCGAGCTTCCCGACGGCCGGCAGTGGGGAGCGGTCAGCGCCATCTACCCGTCACCCGACGGCCAGACCATGTGGGTCGCGGAGCGGTGCGGCGTGAATACGTGCGCCGACTCCGACGTCGATCCGATCCTCCAGTTCGATCTCGAGGGCAACCCGCTCCAGAGCTTCGGCGCGGGGCTGGTTCTGTGGCCACACGGGATGTTCGTGGACGACGACGGGAACGTCTGGGTCGCCGACGCGGCCTACATCGGGGCGCCGACGGCGGAAGGACGCGGCCACGTGATCCTCAAGTTCAGCCCGGACGGAGCGCTGCTCATGACGCTGGGCAGCATCGGTCAAATGGGCGACGGTCCGCAGACCTTCAACCGGCCCTCCGACGTTCTGGTGGCACCCGACGGCAGCATCTTCGTCGCGGACGGACACGGTGCGGGCAACAACAACCGGATCGTGAAGTTCGACGCCGACGGCGAGTTCCTGATGGAGTGGGGCGAGACGGGGGAAGCGGACGGTCAGTTCCGTGACCCGCACGCCCTCGCCATGGACTCGCAGGGCCGGCTGTTCGTCGGCGACCGCGCGAACAGCCGCATCCAGATCTTCACGCAGGACGGCGAACACCTGCAGACGTGGACCCAGTTCGGACGGCCCAGCGGGCTGTTCATCGACGAGAACGACGTGCTCTACTCGGCCGACTCCGAGTCCAATCTCGGGCGGAATCCGGGGTGGCGCCGGGGGATCTACGTCGGCAGCGCGGCGGACGGCTGGGTGACCGCCTTCATCCCCGACGTGGAGCCGAACCCGGACCGGTCGGGAACGAGCGCCGGCGAAGGCGTCGCCGTCGACGCGGAGGGCAACGTCTACAGCGCCGAAGTGGGTCCCCGTCAGGTGAAGAAGTGGGTGCCGATCAACTGGTGAGGGACGAGGACGCAGCGACGCGCGCACGAGGCGTGAGAGGCGACGAGCAGTCCGCTCCAGACCCGACCCGATGAAGTTCCTGTCGGGACACCTCGGGTATGCCCTGAGGGACGAGCAGTTGCGCCGGAATCTGGGCGGGCTGGTCCGATACCTCGTCTTCCTGGGCGTGGTCATCGCCGTGTACTCGGTGCTCTTCCACGTGGTGATGCTCCGCGAGGGCGAGTACCACTCGTGGATCACCGGCGTCTACTGGACGCTGACGGTGATGAGCACGCTCGGCTTCGGGGACATCACCTTCACGAGCGACCTGGGGCGGGTCTTCAGCGTCGTGGTGCTCCTCTCGGGCATCATCCTGCTGCTGATCGTCCTGCCGTTCGCCTTCATCCGGTACTTCTACGCGCCGTGGCTGGAGGCTCGGCTCCGCATGCGCGCGCCCCGTGCCGCACCGAAGGGCACGACCGGGCATGTCATCTTCTCGGCGTGGGACGAGACCGTGGAGGTGCTGGGCAAGCGGCTCACCCGGGACGGCGTCCCCTGGTTCGTGATCGAGGAGGATCCGTCCACGGCGACCGCGCTGTACGGCGACGAGATTCCCGTGGTGCGGGGCGCCGTCGACGACGTCGAGACCTTCCGTGCGCTCGAGGTGGACCGTGCGCGGATGGTCGTACTGAACCGCGACGACCTCACCAACACGAACGTCGCGCTCACCGTCCGGGAGTCGTCCCCCGATCTCCAGCTCACCTCGATCGCCGAGCACGACCACTCGGTCGACATCCTCGAACTGAGCGGGTGCTCGAACGTCCTCCACCTCAAGCGACGCCTGGGTGAGCAACTGGCGAATCGGGTGTGCGCAGGTCTCGCCCAGGTGCACGTCATCGCCTCGTACCGGGACCTGCTCATCGGGGAGTTCCCGGTTCACGGCACCCCGCTCGTGGGGAAGACGCTCGGTGAGAGCCGCCTGCGGGAGATCGCCGGCGTCAATGTGGCGGGCGTGTGGGACCACGCGGAAATGCTCCCTCCGCGACCGGGAACCGTCCTCACCGAACTCGCGGAACCGGTCGTCGTGGGATCCGCCGAGGCGATCGAGCGGCTCAACGAGTACCTGATCATCTACGACACGAACGTGCATCCGGTCGTCGTGATCGGAGGGGGCGAGGCG
>DATFJS010000343.1:0-2483 GCA_035269045.1 Longimicrobiales bacterium
GACGCAGTTCGTCGAGCGAGACCGCGAGCGACTGCGACCAGTTGTCCTGCAGGACGCCGTCCGCCACCTGGTCCGTGAGGTCCTCCAGGAGCTCGTTCCGCTCGTCCCAGGGCAGATCGCCCCGGCGCACCGCCCGACTAAGGAGGATCTTCAGGTTCACCTCACGGTCGGACAGATCGACGCCGCCCGAGTTGTCGAGCGCATCGGTGTTCAGCCGGCCGCCCCGCAGCGAGTACTCGATCCGCGCGGACTGCGTGAGGCCGAGATTCCCGCCCTCCCCGATCACCTTGCAGCGAAGTGCGGGCGCGTCGATGCGGACGGCGTCGTTCGACGCATCGCCTACGTCGGCGTGCGACTCGGAGGTGGACTTCACGTACGTTCCGATGCCGCCGTTCCAGAGCAGTTCGACGGGTGCGGAAAGGATCACCCGGATCAGCGACTCGCCATCGAGCGGATCGATGTCCTCCGGAAGCCCGAGCGCCTCGATCGCCTGCGGCGGGAGCTCGACCTCCTTCGAACCACGAGGAACGATCAGGCCGCCCTCGCTCAGCTTCGAGCGATCATAGTCGTCCCAGGACGAGCGGCCCAGGTCGAACATCCGCTTCCGCTCGGTCCAGCTCGTCGCGGGGTCGGGGTCGGGGTCGATGAAGATGTGTCGATGATCGAAGGCCGCGATCAGACGAATCTGCTTCGAAAGAAGCATGCCGTTGCCGAACACGTCGCCGCTCATGTCCCCGATCCCCGCGACCGAGAACGGCTCTTCCTGGATGTTCTTCCCGAGTTCGCGGAAGTGTCGCTTCACGCACTCCCACGCGCCGCGTGCGGTGATGCCCACGATCTTGTGGTCGTATCCGTTCGACCCGCCGGAGGCGTAGGCGTCCTGCAGCCAGAACTCGTACTCCCCGGAGACGCCGTTCGCGACATCGGAGAACTTCGCGGTCCCCTTGTCCGCCGCGACCACCAGGTAGGGGTCCGGCTCGTCCCAGCAGACGACGTCGGGGGGCGGCACGATCTCGCCCTCGGCATCGAGGTTGTCGGTGAGGTCGAGCAGCCCCCGCTGCAGCGTCTGGTACTGGGCCTGACCCTCCGCCGCGCGCTCCTCCGGATCTTCCGGCAGATCGAGCAGAACGAAGCCACCCTTGGACCCGCCGGGCACGATCACGGCGTTCTTCACCATCTGGGTCTTCACGAGACCCAGAACCTCGGTACGGAAGTCGTCGGGCCGGTCGCTCCAGCGAATGCCCCCCCGCGCGACCGAAGAACCGCGCAGGTGCACGCCCTCCATCTTCGCCGACCTCACCCAGACCTCCCACGTGAGGCGGGACTTCTGGATCTCGGTCAGCTTCTGTGACTCGAACTTGATGGCGATGTAGGGGGCACCACCCGACTCACGAACCGGATCCGGGCCGCCGGAGCGGTAGTAGTTGGTGCGGACCGCGGCGTCGAGGAGGAGGCCCAGACGCCGGAGGGCCCGATCGTCGGTCAGGGCATCGACCGAGGCGAGTCCCGCGAAGTACCGTGCCCGCGCCATCCGGACATCGCCGCCCCTGCTTTCCGGTGAGCCGTTCGGACGGGGTTCGAACTTCGCCGCGAACCACTCGATGAAGGTCCCCGCCATCGCAGGATATCGCCCGAGCGCGGACGGGATCGAGCTGCGGCTCGGGACGGCCTGCATCTGGAATGCGTACGTCGCGAACGCCCGCATCACATCCACTTCGCGCCAGTGGAGCTCCGCCTGCATCACGAGCGCATTGAGTGAGTCGTTCGACGCCCGACCTGCACGCAACGCCAGGACACTCTCGCCCAGCAGGTCACCGTGCGCTTCGATGTCGAGCGGCTCTCCTCGGGCGTTCTGGACCGCGAAGGAGTAGATCGCCGCGCTGCCGACACCGGCACCCTCCACCTCGAACGGGCTGACCGCGACGACCCGGAGTCCCAGCGACTCGAGGATCGGCATGAAGTCCGAGAGGACGAGACGCTGTCCCCGCAGGTACAGGTTCAGCTCGCTGACGGGCTGGTCGCGAAGCGTCGGAGGGCTTCCGTCGGGTTCGCTGAACAGGATGCCGACGTCGCGGCCCTCGGCCGCCATCGCCTCGAGTTCGAGAATGTCGGCGATGGCCCGCTCGGGGGCGACCGCCGCCTGATACTCGCGACTGAACCCCTCTCCGTAGCGACGGGCGAGGCGGCGGGCCTCGTCGGGCGACCGCACCTTCTCCAGCCGAGCCTCGACCCGATCCTGCCAGGACCGGATCAGCTCGCGCAGATCCGTCTCGAGCTCGGAGGGTGCGACCCGCACGAGTTCGCTCCCCCGCGGTCCCATGTAGAAGTGGAGCCGCGCCTGGTCTCCCGTGCCCAGCGCGAGGTGATAGTTGAGCACCTCACCGTCCATCCGGTCGACCAGCAACTGCTCGATCCATCTCCGGACTTCCCCCGAGAAGCGCTCCTTCGGGAGGATCACCATGACCGAGCTGCCGCGGGCCAGC